>CALFIV010000165.1 GCA_937877295.1 uncultured Clostridia bacterium | reverse complement strand
GCTCTTCCGATCTCCTGGGGCTGATCTGAGAATCGGAACGGCTCTCCTAAACAATTATTAATATTCACCGCGGGGGATACAAAACCGTCGAAGAATGAGGTATAATGACGATAAGATCCGATGCAGACGGAGGTAGGGCTGTGAACAAAGCGGAAGGCAAACAGATCAAGAACAAACGCGGGCTGCTGCTTTTGGTGGCCGGTCTGCTGCTTCTTGCCGCGCTCATTCTCCTGTTCCTTGGCATTCGGGCGGGGAAATGGGCCGCGAAAAAAGAGAATCTGCAGCTGCTGACTCTCGTCAATGCCGAAAACCCCGTGCCGGATGACCGGCAGCAGGAATACGCGCTGCTGGAAACGCTGGTCAAAAACCGCAACATCGCGCTGTCGCGGCAGAAGCTGATGAAGGAAGCGTGGGACGTCTCCTTTCTGGGCGAATCGCGCACGGTGGATGTACACATCCAGCGGCTTCGCAAAAAGCTGCAGCTCGGCGATCATCTCGCCACAATCTACCGGTACGGCTACCGGTTTGAGGAAGAACCATGAAGCTTCGGCAGAAAAGCTATCTGCTGTCAACTTTACTTGTGACGGGCGCGCTGTTTTTGTGCGCCTTCATTTTGGTTTTTCCCAGTGTGCGCGCCACGGTCGCGGCGGTGGAATCGCGCGCGTTCGGTGAGGAAAAGGCGCTCGGCGTCGCACTCGACGGCATGTTCCAACAGATCGCACCGGACGAACGTGCACGGTATGCGCGCGTGTTTTCCGCGTACAACAGCGACGCCGCGTTTGCCGTGGGGCTCGGCGACGAGGTCTGGATCGCGACAGAGCCCGCCCCGCCCGTGACCGATCCGGGCAGGACGGCGTGGATCACAACCGGCGGACGCACATATCTGACGATCTCGGATACCCTTTCGGACGGCATCTTTCTGCGTTACGCGCTCGATGCGACGGAGGAGGTGCATCGCATCGAACGGCAGATGATCGGCACGGTTCTGCTCTGCACGGTTTTGACCGGCGGGATCGCCGTCGCGCTGTACGTCATGCTGGATCGCGTCAACCGCCCCGTGGAGCGCCTTGCGCATGAGCTGCGTACGCCCTTGACGGTGATCCGCGGCTACGGCGAGCTTCTGGAACGCGCCAAGCTCACGCCCGAGCAGCAGCATACGGCGGCGCAGTATATCGTCACGGAGAGCGAGCGGCTCGGCGCGATCTCGCAAAAGCTTCTGACGCTCGCGGACGCGCGCAAAAACGTGTTCCGGCCGGAGCGCGTCAGCCTTCCGGAGCTTGCATCGCATCTTTCGGCAACGTATTCGACGCTCGAGACCGATGTCGCATGGGATTCCCTGACGGCCGACCGCGCGCTGCTATTAAGCCTTCTCGGCAATCTGATCGGCAACGCGGTCAAAGCGTCCGCGCCCGGCACGCCGGTGCGCATGCACGCGACGCCTGGCGTGATCGAGATCATCGATACGGGCAGCGGCATGACGGCGGAGCAGCTTCGCTACGTCAACGATCCGGCGCATGCAAAGAATCCAAACGCCCGCAGCGGCCTCGGCGTGCCGCTGTGTCACGAGATCGCGGCGCTGCACGGCGCAACGCTCCGATTCGTCTCCGAGCCGGGCAATGGCACGACGGCGACGGTACATTTTACAACTTAGAAACAACGCTGTGAAGACTTCGTTACAACTCGCGTGATACGATGGCGAAAAGGAGATTCTGCCATGAAAACGTTTTTACACAAACATAAGATTGTGCTGCTCGTGCTTTTCGGCGTACTGTGCATCGGCGTCCTTGCAGGCCTCGCGATCGGCGGAACGCTTCGCCTCTCAATGACGGAACGCGCGTTCACCACCGTCGCGGAAGCGAAGGAAGCGGCAGGCGCAGCGGCGCAGAACCGGACGGACGCCGCGGCAAACAACCGTCCCGAACCGGAATCGTCGCCGACGCCCGATCCGCTGCGGCTGGACGCGCACGACATCTCGTACATCGCCGGCGAGATTGAGTCCCGCAGACGCTACATCATTCCGGTCCGCACCGGGAGATGTCCCGCGCCGAACACGATGCTCTGGACGGAGCAAGAGCCTGACGCGGCGACCGTCGAGGCGGCGCGCAGCGCAGCGGAAACGCTGACCGAAATCCTCTTCGGGAAATCGTACGCCGAACTGACCGGCTACACAATCGCGGAAACCGACGTACGGCAGTTTTCGGACCGGACCGGCGACCGCGACACGATCCTGCACGTCTGCGACTTTGAGAGCAACTATATCGTGACGCTGCGCGCTTCGGATTACCGGCTCATCTGCGCCGATCTTCTGATCTATCCGGAGGCGCTTTCGAACACGCAGCAAGCCGCCGCCAAAGGGATCGTGCAGCAGCTCGGCTATCGGGCGATGCTGTTCCGCGAGCAGTCCTACGGCGCGCCGACCTACGAAAGCGTCGTTACCTTCGTTGCCGAATCGGGCGAATACATTGCGCTCTCGTACTGCGGCGATCAGCTCTGGCAGGCCGCGGTCTACCCGAACCTGCAGGCAATGGAGGAGAACGAATACTTCCTCGCGGACGTCCAGATGGGCGACTCCGAATTCGCGTACCCGGTACAGTTTGTCGAGGCAGAGCCGCCGAAGCTGAACGGATCGCAGATGGTGATGAAGGAATCGATCAAAAACAAGCTGACGCGTCTGTACACGCGGCTGACAAACGGAGAAACGTTCGACACGTCCAAGCTGGAGTTCAAATTCTGGAAGGATGAAAGCGGCGTGCGCGAGGACTGCTGGCAGGTCACCGGCGAGGGCTTCGATCTGCTGATCTCGGCGTATTCGCGCAACGTCATAGAGATGGAATGCAATATCCCCTGTCAGGAC
>CALFIV010000164.1 GCA_937877295.1 uncultured Clostridia bacterium | reverse complement strand
GTTGCGGCATTCTTCACGCGCGTAAACGTTGCATGCGGCAAACTGATCCTGCACAGCGTGGTTTGTGACGCCTTGGTAAATGTCGCCGAGCTTGAACGCTTCTTCGCCGACGAACTGGTGGCAGGGGTAAAGATCTCCCCACGGAGTGACGGCCATGTATTCCGTGCCCGATCCGCAGCCCGAGATGCGCTTATAGATACACGGACCGCCGGTCAGATCAATCATATAATGGTAGAAGGTGAACGGACGACCTTCTTTGTCCCGCTCAAGCATCAGCTTGGCAAGCTGCTCATATTGCTCCATGACAATCGGCTTGTCCGCCTCGGTCAGCGCCGACGGATCGTCGCTTGCACACACGACAGGTTCCATGGAAAGCTCGGTAAAGCCGAGATCGAGCATCGCCTGAATGTCCTTCAAGAAGTCCGGATTTGCGTGTGTAAATGTGCCGCGCATATAATAACCGCGATTGCCGCGTGCCGTGACGAATCTTTGGAACTTCGGCACGATCCTGTCCCAGCTGCCGTTTCCGGCGTAGTCCTTGCGGAAGCGGTCGTGGATCTCTTTACGTCCGTCCAGCGACAGCACGACGTTGTGACATTCACGATTTGCAAACGCGATCACGTCGTCGTCCACAAGCATGCCGTTTGTGGTGAGTGTAAAGCGAAAATGCTTGCCAGTTTCCGGTTCGATGGAACGCGCATAGGCGACCAGATCTTTAACGACCTGAAAGTTCATCAGCGGTTCGCCGCCGAAGAAATCGACCTCGAGGTTCTTGCGATTGCCGGAGCGCTCGACCAAAAAGTCCAGCGCGCGTTTACCGGTTTCAAACGACATCAAAGCGCGTTCACCGTGATACTTGCCTTGGCTTGCAAAACAATAGGAACAGTTCAGATTGCATACGTGCGCGACATGCAGACACAGCGCCTTGACGACGCCCGCGGTCTTGGCCTTCAGCGTACCCGCCATCGGCTCATAGACGTCCTCGGTAAAGAGCTTGCCCGCGGCTTTCAGCGCAAGAAGCTGTTCGTACGCGCCGTCAAGCTCCTCACGCGTGGTACGGTCCGCATAACGCGAAAGAAGCGAATCGAGAAGCGTTTCACGCGGCTCGGTTTCAAAGCCCGCGATCATATCGTAGGCAATCTCGTCGACTACGTGGATCGCGCCGGAACAGACGTCCAGCACGATATTGTAGCCGCAAAGTTTGTATTGGTGGATCATAGTTCCTCTGTTCAAAAAAATACCGCCGTTGCCGGCGGCTTTTATCCTGTGATCTTATTTGTCCTGCTTTTTGTTTTCGCAGTTCTGATTCGCGATGCCGCAGCTCGTCTTGCAGGCGGACTGGCAAGAGGTCTGGCATTCGCCGCAGCCGCCGTTCTTTGCGCTCTCGCAGAGATTGCGGGTCTCAATCGTCTTAATCTCGATCATGTGAAGCCTCCGTAAAAGATTTGATAACAGAGTGAGCATACCACAAAGAGTCGATAAAGTCAAGAACTTTGCTGTCGAACGGTGTACAGTCTGTATGCATATCCATACAGCCGTTCCGGAATAAAATATATCTTTGCGCCGAAGCTTTTGCGGTTGCTTTTCCGCGGCAAATGGGCTACAATGATATCGTAATAATATGGCATTTTGCCAATAATAAAAGGAGTATGCAAATGAAGTACGATCGCGTTTACAATTTCTCCGCAGGTCCTGCCACGATGCCGGTCGAAGTGCTGGAAGAGATCCGTGACGAAATGCTCAACTATCACGGCAGCGGCATGTGCGTCATGGAGATGTCGCACCGCAGCAAGGTCTATCAGCAGATCATCGATGAGGC
>CALFIV010000163.1 GCA_937877295.1 uncultured Clostridia bacterium | reverse complement strand
GGACGGTTCTTCTGTGTTGTCCATTTGTCCATGTTTGCCCTGTTTTCAAACACAGAAACACAGGACCGCTATATCCCCCTGATCATCAATGCCGTCGACGGCAGCGTGATCGATCCGAACAAGGGATATTGATCGGAGGATTTTATGAAGCGTATCATCATTGTTCTCTTGTCCCTTGCCATGCTGCTCGCCTGCGTGCCGACGCCGGAGGAAGAATTTGTGGTCGGCAAGAACACCGAAAGCATGATTTCCGCTGCGGTCGATCCCGAAAGCGAGCATGCTTCGACCGGCACGGAGCTCGGCGCACCGGAGCGCTATCGGGAGGAACTCAAAAGCGCCGGCGGGCATCTTTTTGTATCGGTCGATGCAAGCGTCTCCCTGCCCGACGGTCCCTTGCCGATCGTGCGCATCGATCCGTGTGGATTCACCGAAGACGACATCAACCGCTATCTGACGGTTCTGCTCGGTGACGACCCGTATTTCTTTGAGGGGAAGCTTCCCAAAAGCTACTGGCAGATGCGGCTCGATGAAGCGATCGACGCCGTCGAGCATTGGGATACCTACGGCATGAACTACTTCAACGAGTACGAAACGGTCGAAGAAGCGCGCAAAACCCTCGACGCGCTGAACAAGCAGCTGAATGAAGCGCCAGACGAACCGCAGCGCGTATACTCGGATATTTCGTTTCAGGCTGCGCAGGTACGCCGAAACGGTGTTGATCTCCAATCGAACGATACCAATCTCTTTCTGCGATTTGTCGATCCGTCCGGCTCGTTCGGAAAGATCGATTGCGAAAACATGCGTGAGCTCTTCGGGACGGCAAGCTTTGAATATGCGCGGAACTATCTGAAATGCAACATCTCCATGGAACCGGTCGACGTCTCAAACGATCTCAAAATCACGCAGGAGGAGGCACAGCAAAAAGCCCTTATCCTTGTGCAGGCGCTCGGATTTTCGGATTTTGCGTTGGTCAAAAGCTGCGGCGTCAACGCGTTCTATAATGAACCGAAAGATTACACGCCGATTTGGCAGTTTCTCTTTACGCGCAAAATCGGCGCGGGACAGGTGACGTATGCGGATATGCTGAATACGCACTTCGGTCCGAACTATCAGAAAGCGATGCAGGACGAAGTACTGTACCTCGGAATCGACGACGCGGGGCTGTACTGTATGCGCTATCAGGGACCGATGACCATTTTGGAGACCGTCACCGAACAGACGCATCTCAAACCGTTTTCGGAGATTCAGTCGATCTTTGAACGCATGGTTCTTTTAAAGAACAATACGGCGGATCATCCGGACGGCGGCGAAGCAGAATATCTGGAACGCTATGTGATCACGAACGTGCGGCTCGGACTTGTGGCGGTGCGCGAGCAGGACAAGGACACCGCGCTGCTGGTGCCCGCTTGGGACTTCTTGGGTTATCATGAGATCACCTGGCCCGACGGCACAACCAGCATCTACGATCGGCATGAGTGCTATTCGTTTTTGACGGTCAACGCCGTCGACGGCAGCGTGATCGATCCGAGAAAAGGGTATTGAGTTCCCCTACTGAAATTATCAGTAGCTCAATGCCTTTATTCAGCTTAGCCCTTGAAGGACGCGTGCAGAGGCATCTTTCTTAATAAGAATATCTGCTTTTTTGTGGGGGAAATAGTATGAGAGACGCCTTTTGCTCTATGGAAATACCCACGACTCACCGGTTGTCAGGGTGCCGCATAAGTCTTGCTTTGATCTCATTAACAAGTGGTCCGACCACAAACGTTTGTAAAACGAATGCGATCATAAAGTTTTTCGGCCATCTTCCAATCCACACCCTTGGAATCTGCTGAATGGGAACGCCCATCGTGATTTGCTTTGCGAATGTCATCAGAGCAGACATGCACAAGACAACAATAACCATGTTGATGAGATTTGTCCATATTCAATCCCAGAAGCGGATGAGTTATGATTCTTGCTCGATCATTTCCCAATATTTCTGAAAATCATGCTCGTACATGCCGTA
>CALFIV010000162.1 GCA_937877295.1 uncultured Clostridia bacterium | reverse complement strand
TGTCGATCGACATCAACCGCGTCGAGACGGTTTATATGGACAAAGGGCCTTTGGTCTATTACGTCGCGGACATCCGCATGCGTGATGTTTCAAGCTACCGGTCCGGCGTACGTTTCGTTTATACACAGCCGTGGAAATATGTTCGCCTCGAAAAAGCGGTGTTTGCGATCACAGGCGACAATCTCGACCGTTCGGATCTGCCCGACAAGGGCTGCTTGATCCGTAAGGGACAGTCGTATCGAACCTCCGGGCACGAGGATGCGCTGATCATCGGCGAGGATCTGACGCTCCGTGTGGTCAGCTATGCAGACGCATCCGTACGCACGCTGCTCGACAGCGGCGTGCGCGACGCCTACAGCTTCGGACCGACGCTGGTGGAAAACGGCGCGATCCAAGAAGGCTTCCGCCGCCATCACGTTTCGTATCCGAATCCGCGCTGCGGCATCGGTATGATTGCGCCGGGGCATTGGGTTGCGATCGTCAGCGACGGGCGGCAGGGACACTATTCGGAAAGCATTTCGCTGGATTATTTCGCACAGCTGTTTTACGATCTCGGCTGCACCGTAGCCTACAATCTGGACGGCGGTTCGTCGACAGCCATGTGCATCATGGGCGAACAGATCAATCTGCACACAGCGCCCGGCACGTCCGACTGTCAGCGTCCGTGGTGCGACGCGCTCATGTTCGGCTACAGCGAGCTGATCCCGGACGTCTCCGTCGGGACAAAGCACGACGGCTATCGGCATTGAACCGGCCGCTCGGTCTTGAAAAACCGGAGCGGTTGTGATACGCTGTGTGCATGTGAGAAAGGAGCAAGACTGCCATGACCGATTACCGCGCGCTTGCCGAAATGGCCGTATCGCTGATCGCGGATGTGCCGCATCCGGTCGCAAACCTGTCCAACCTCTCCGCGCTGATCTATGACGCGCTGGACGATCTCAACTGGGCCGGGTTTTATCTTCTGGAGGGCGAGACGCTTGTGCTCGGACCGTTTCAGGGCAAGCCCGCCTGCATCGAGATCCCGATCTCCAAAGGCGTGTGCGGCGCAGCCGTGCGTGAGGATCGTGCGCAGCTTGTGAAGGACGTACATACGTTTGCCGGGCACATCGCCTGCGACTGTGCGTCACGTTCCGAGCTTGTGATTCCGATGCATCAGAACGGCAGGGTCGCCGCCGTACTCGATCTGGACAGTCCCATGCTTGCCCGCTTTACCGAGGCCGACCGCGACGGTCTCTGCGCCGTCGTCGCCGCGATCGAACCGCATTTGTTTCCGTCTGTTGAGGCATAGAAAGGAGTCCGTGATGAAGAAATTGTTTATCTATTATAGCCAATCCGGCAACGGCGACACGATCGCCGAAGCGCTTGCAAAAAAGGGCTATGACCTTCGCAGGATCACGCCCAAAAAGAAACCGCCGAAAGCGTTCTTCCTGCAGATCCTCGCAGGCGGATTCGGCGCGGGCATCGGCCGAAAAGAACCGCTGGACGGATATGACGCCGACGTATCGGGCTATGAGGAGATCGCGATCGGATCGCCGATCTGGAACGGCCGTCTCTCCTGCCCGGTCAACACCGTGCTTGCCGACACCGATCTCAAAGGCAAAGCGCTGACCTTTGTCCTCTATTCGGGCGGCGGCGAAGCGCCGAAGGCGGAAGCAAAGATTCGGGAGCGGTTTTCCGGCGCGCGCATCGTGCATCTCAAAGAGCCGAAATCGCATCCGGACGAGCTGAACAAGCTGAATGCGCTATAAGAAACAGGGGCTTTCAAAGCCCCTGTTTTGATGCTTGGTTTACGGCGTCGCGGCTGCGCGCTCGGCGGTGAAAAACTCCACGAAGCCGTTGCAGAGCCCCTGCGCCATTTTCTGTTGGAATTCGTCGGTGGAGATCAGCGCGTCCTCCTCCGGATTGGTCAGATGTCCCATCTCGATGTTGATGATCGGACGCTCGCACCAGTTGAACCCGGTTTGATCGCTGCGCTCCGTAATGCCGTGGTATCTGTTCTCATAGCGCATCGGAAGTCCCGTTTCCGCAAGATACGCGTTCAGCACAGTCTCCGCCGCACGGCGGTTGAAGTCGTAGAACTTGGTGCGGTTTTGGGTTGGAATCAGCATGAACGCGCCGCAGATCTTGCGGTCGTCGGCCTTATTGCAATGCAGGCGGATGCCGATATCGACGTTGTGCTCGTTGAAGAACTGCGCGCGCTCCACGTTGGAGATGTTGACGTCGACCGTCTCATGCGTGATCCATACCGTCGCGCCCTGCTCCTCCAGCAGCGCCTTGAGCTTTAAGCCTACCTGCAGGTTGACCACGTATTCGTCCACGCCGCTGGCCACACCTGCGGTGCCCGAAGACACCTTGATCT
>CALFIV010000161.1 GCA_937877295.1 uncultured Clostridia bacterium | reverse complement strand
GATGTGCTCGGCATAGGAGCAATTGTAGTTGTGAACGAACACGACGCGCATCTTATCCTGCATGTCGGGATCGCTGTTGATCTTTTTCGCGATCTCGTTGATGAACTTGATGACCGCCTTTGCTCTGAGATATCCGGGCGCTGCCTTTGCGCCGAAGATGAACGCCGTCGGCGTAAAGTTCTTGATGCGGCCGTCCTTGATGCCGAAATACAGATCGAGGATGGCAAACGCGTTCAGAATCTGACGCTTGTATTCATGCATACGCTTGACCTGCACGTCGAAGCAGAAATGCTCCGGCAGATCAACGCCCTCGCGCGCACGGATCAGCTCGCGTAGCTGACGTTTCTTCTCACGCTTGACCGCGACGAACGCGTCGACGTCCGCGTCGCTCATATGCGCCTTGAGCCCTTCGAGCTGCTCGAGATCGGTAATCCAGCCGTCGCCGATACGCTCGTTGATGTAGCGGGAAAGCTCCGGGTTGCAAAGGCCAAGCCAGCGGCGCTGTGTGATGCCGTTCGTTTTGTTCTGGAAGCGTTCCGGATAGACCTGATACCAGCAATGCAGAACGTCGTCCTTGAGAATCTGCGTATGGATCTCCGCGACGCCGTTGACGTAGCTGGACGCATAAACCGCAAGGTTTGCCATCCGGATGATGTTGTTGGATACGATCGCATACGGTTCACAGTCAAGCCCTTTCGCCATGATCTCGCCGCACAGCTTGGTGTTGATGCGATAGATGATGTCGAAGATTTCCGGCAGCAGATCGCGGAACAGGTTGACGTCCCACTTTTCGAGCGCCTCCTGCATCACCGTATGGTTCGTATAGGAGAATGTCTTTTGCGTGATCTCGAACGCTTCGTCAAAACTGAGCCCCTCGCGCATCAAGAGCCGCATAAGCTCGGGGATCGAAACCGTGGGGTGCGTGTCGTTGAGCTGAATCGAAACAAGCTCCGCAAACTCTTTGATCGGACGGTTTTCACGCTTGAAGCGGAACAGAAGGTCCTGCAGAGAAGCAGAAGACAGGAAGTACTGCTGCTTGAGGCGCAGACGCTTGCCCGCTGTTGTCGTATCGTTCGGGTACAGGACGCGCGTGATGTCCTCGACCGCGTTCTTTTCGAGCACTGCAACGGCGTATTCCTGATCGTTGAACTTCTGGAAATCGAAATCCTGCATCGCTTCGCTCTGCCACAGCCGTAGCGTGCCGATGTTGTCCGAGTGGTAGCCGATGATCGGCATATCGTACGGAACGGCGCGCACCGTCTGATCGGAGAACTCAACAAGTACTTCATGAGTATCGCGCCGACGACTCCAAGGATCGCCGAAGCGCTGCCAGTCGTCCGCGCTCTCGGTCTGGAAGCCGTTGGTGAACGTCTGCTTGAACAGGCCGTACTTATAGCGGATGCCATAGCCGTCCAGCGGCAGATTCATCGTCGCCGCGGAATCGAGGAAGCACGCGGCCAAACGGCCCAAACCGCCGTTACCCAATGCTGCGTCTTCGATGTCTTCAAACGCCGCAAGGTCCAGACCACGATCGGCGAATTCCTTTTTGACTTCATCCAGAATGCCGAGTGCAAAGAGGTTGTTGTAGACCATCCGGCCAACCAGGTATTCTGCGGAGAAATAGTATGTGCTTCTCGTGCGCTCGTGCGCATGACGGCTCTCATACCAAGGTTCTGCGATCGCTCCCATCACGACCGATGCAAGCGCTGCATGAAGCTGCTGAACGGTCGCTTCCTTAAGCGAAACCTGCGCATCCCGTTTGAGAACCAATTCGATTTGCTGCATGATTTGATCTGTTTCCATAAATAGAACTCCATTCTGAAAATCACTGCTATTATACCATATCATTTCACAATATGCAAAAAACCGACGAAAAAAATCGTCGGTTTTCTGTAAAAATTACGTAAAGTAAGCTTAACCCCACGGACGTCGCGCGTTGACAAAGTTGCGTTTCCAGTAGTTGGAGACCGCGCGTTTGACGACTTTTCCGTTTGAGCTCGACGCGTCGATCATCATATTTCCGCCAATGTAGATGCCGCAATGGCTGACACTGGACGATGCGTCGCTGCGGAAGAACAGAATATCGCCTTTTTGAATATCGGAAATGCTTGTGATGTTCTTCCATGTGCTCTTTCTCGAGAAACCGGCGGCGTTCAGGCGGCTGGTTGAGACGCCTGCCTGCCGGAGACACCACGTCACAAAGCCGGAGCAGTCGAAGGTCTTCGGACCGGAATCACCGAGAATGTATTCGCAGCCGATCTTGGAATTTGCGGCTTTGATGAATTTCTCGATCTTGGTTTCCTTTTTCGGCGTAGGCGTCGGTTTCGCTGTCGGTTTCGGCGTCGTCTTTGAACCGGTCTTGGACGACGATTTCGCCGTTGCTCCATTCCGCTTCATTGCCCGTAGGCTTAAAGCCGAGTGACCGCATATAATCGGCAATTTCCTCACGGCTCGCGTTCTT
>CALFIV010000160.1 GCA_937877295.1 uncultured Clostridia bacterium | reverse complement strand
CGCGAACCGATGCATTTTGTGTGCAGGCAACGGAAACATGCGGTTCGGGAAGCAATGCGATCGATGCGCTTCCGTCTCCGAGTTTCGTGATCAGCTCAGCATTGTCGGCAATGAACTCAACATTGACAGAATCGGACAAGCCGTATGCGGAAAGCAAATACTGCATAATATACTCGGGCGTGCTCCCCTGTCCCACAGAATAAACCGTTTTGCCTGCAAGGTCTTCAATGCTGTTGATTTCATTTCCGGTTTCCAGAAGGTAAAGAACGCCAAGTGTATTGATTGCGATTACGACTGCTTCACCATTCGTTTTCTGATACAAAACCGATGCAAGATTGATCGGTACTGCTGCGATATCGACTTCTCCGCTGATGAATTTTCCCGTTACTTGGTCCGGTGCGGTCAGAATCTCCACCTGATAATCATCCTGCATATCCTGCATCATGTAAGCAAGTCCCATTCCGGTCGGTCCGGCAAGTGCAGCGACCTTTACGGGCCCGGCAGGCGGCGCATTCTGCTTTGTGCAAGCGAAAGAAGCGACTGCAAGTAAAAGGGACAGAAGCATAACGATGATCTTTTTCATTTTTGATATTCCTCCAATAATCTGATGTTTTTTCCTTCACGTTTGATTTTGCCGGATGCTTCCAATTCATCCAGCGCTCTATATAAAGTCGCTCGACTGAGACAAAGCATCTCAGAGAGCTTCGTATAGTTTTGAACAGTATAAACCCCGTCCTTGGCTTCCGAATCAAAAAACGTCATTAATTTCGCGGCTACCGTATTTTTGGAAAATGCGTCCAGTCTTCGATTCAGAAAGCGAATGCGTCCGTTGAGATAGCGAAGATAGTTTCGTAAAATGTTTTTTTGCTCCGATAGCAGCGACAGCATTTCTTCTTCACCGATCAGTAAAACACGTACACGTTCATTACACCGAATATCCGTAACATACCCCATATCACCGCCAAATAACGACGCTGCCCCGAACAAATCATTTTTGTTCAATGTACTCATGTGCATCATACCGTCTTCGCTCATTCGACTGACGTCTGCCGATCCACGCAAAATAATGCCGATCCGATCGCTCGTATCCGTTTTTCGAAACAGATAAGCGCCTGTCGGATATTCTGCAACGATCGCACCCGAACGATTCAGCCACGCACGAATCCAATCCTCCGTTACTCCGTCGAACAGAACAGTACGCGTCAATTGCTTTGCATATCTTTCATTGTTGAAAATCGTGTTCAAAACAGTTGATTCCGTTTCATATGATACAAATATTTTAACATTTATTTTTCGCTTGTCAATACATGCAAATCAATATATAATAAATCTATGAAACTGATCAGTTGGAACGTAAATGGGCTTCGCGCCTGCCTTGGAAAAGGATTTGTCGATTTTTTGGCGCAGGAATCTCCGGATATTCTTGCTTTACAGGAAACAAAGCTGCAGCCGGAACAAGTATCATTTGTTCCGGAAGGATATCATACCTACTATTTCAGCGCGCAGAAAAAGGGGTATTCCGGCACTGCTGTCTTTACAAAGCATGAGCCGGATTCTGTGCGGCTTGGGATCGGGGACGATCGTTTCGATGCAGAAGGCAGAACCATCACGCTGGATTACCCCGCCTTTGCATTT
>CALFIV010000159.1 GCA_937877295.1 uncultured Clostridia bacterium | reverse complement strand
GTTGCGTCGGCGTTTCTTTTTCCGGCTTTTTGGCGTTCTTTGTCATTTTATATCGGTGCCCGCCTTGCTCCGGTGTCCAATGTTTCCATAGGTAGTTCGCGAGCGCCGTATAGTCCGCACCATAGTCGATCCCGTTATAATAATTGTGTTCGCGCATCTGCCGGATATCTACGACGGCTCCGTACATAATCCACTGCTTTTTTATATCGTCCGGATCGACACCTTCAGACAGCATGTGAAAATGGATCCTCGATGTCGTTTTTCCGCGGCCCATCACAATACAAATGACCGCGTCAGGATACATGTATTTCAGGCGACGCCAAAACCGATCACGGATTTTCCTCGCTTCCTGAAATGTATGTACCTCGTTTTCCTGATCAAACGTCAGAGTGGAATAATAAGAAGAAGGCGAGAAATTGCAGTTCACGAGCTGCACGAAACGACGGCGGCTGATCCCTGCTTTATACTGTTCGTATTGTTCTTCTGTTTGGAATCTGATTTGCGGCAGTCTCTTTTTTGACCGTCTGCACATGGAAGAGGAAACAGAAAATATCTCCTGTTCACAAACTACGCCCGAAAACGTGCGCTGCTTTACCCGATAAGACATTCCTGTTTCCTCTCTTTCATTTTTGCGCTTCAGCCCCGCCGCCGCATCCACGCTATTTCCGCGTACACTCTGTTTGCGCAGCTCCCGTGCATCTTTCAGCACTTCCGTTACAAGGTTTGGTGGACCTGTTCGGATTCGAACCGAGGACCAACCGCTTATGAGGCGGCCGCGCTAACCAACTGCGCCACAAGTCCATGATTGGCGCGGATACGAGGATTCGAACCTCGGGAGCGTTTCCGCTCTACGGTTTAGCAAACCGCTGCAATAGTTCTCTCTGCCAGATCCGCATGTTATGGCTCGATCCCCGCCTCTATCGTGCCTGTTCTGCTGCCGCACTCTCTTTGCCCTCGGGACGCAGATCCCAATAAATCAAAATAATGTCCTTGTCGCAGCTCTTCTGCGATTCTCTCACTCGCCGCTTTATAATAGTGCTCGTCGAGCTCGCAGCCGTACGCTTCAAGTCCCGATCTGGCTGCAGCGATCAAGCTTGATCCGCTTCCGACGTGTGTGTCGAGCAGCCGCCCGCCGCCCGGCGCGTACCTGTGATAGATCCACATATACAGCGCGATCGGCTTTTGCGTCGGATGGATCCTGATCTCGCGATCTCGCATGTTTTCCTGAAGCATGCCCTGCCATCTGTAACGGCAGACCCTGACGGCGCTCGAAAAGCTTGTCCATGCGAGTTCTGCGTCCGCAAAGTCGTTTTCTCCGTTTTGTTTATCCCATACGATCCAACATGACGAGTTTCGGGCAAAGTTCTCGATAAAATGATTCGCACCGAAGATCACCTGGTTCTTTGACACTCTGAAGAGCTCTTGGAAATACTCAGCTCCGGGCGGTTCTCTGTCGCCCCCACTGAACGGTACATATTCTTTCGATATGGCAAGCTTCGATCTCGTGTGGTTCGTTTTCCCGCTTTCTCCGATTCCGTACGGAGGATCCACGACTGCAATATCGAAGAATTCGTCAGGAAAGCGGCTCATGTACTCCATGCAGTCCGCAAGCTCGAAATGCACGTTTTCAAGCATGTGCCATAGCGTCCTTTTGGCACTTTTGCGCTGTTTTATTCTCTATTGTACGATATATCTCATATAAGGCATCGACAGCCGCGTCCGGCACAGACGAAAGCACGATGCAGGCGATCGCCTTGCACATTCCGTTTTTGACAGTCACCGCCTGTAGCGCCGGGCGCTTGTAGAAGCCGATGCCACCTTCCTTTATCTCGTCGCGTAGCGGTGCGAGATAGTCCGCATCGATGAAACAGATACCGCCCGCATATGAAAACGGTATCAGCTCAAGCCCGTGCCATTTCAAACGCAGATCGATCACCTTCAGGATCTCTTCGCCCTCATATTCGTCCTCCAGAAGCGCATCCGCCGCATGCGTGTTGTTGCTGTATGACCAGGACGCACGATCTTCTTTCTTGACGTCGAAGATCGTCTGCATGATGTCGAGATTCACCGTTTCGCCGAGCTCTCCGACCTCGTAGAATGCTTTACCGTCGCCGACGAATCTGCGGACATGACCGTTTTTATCGTATATCTGCAGAATGTTCACTTCTGCGCGCTGTGTACACAGCTTTCCGATGCTTTTCAGTTTCATACGACCGCCTCCCCTCTGATCTTGTCCGCCGCCTGTGCAATCTGCTTGCGCAGATCCTCCGATTGCTGCGTTCGACTCTCCGCATCTGCCGCTTTTTTCTGCTCTGCTCTGACTCGTTCTTCTGCGTTTTTCTTGGCTTCGGCAATGCGCCACTCGCAGTCGCTCTCGATGTCGCATTTTTCCTGCGCATCAATGCAGCGCTTCGTTTGCAGGTGATCCCGCTCCTTCTCTAATCGCTTGATGCGCTTTTGGAGATCAGAGATTGTTTTTTTTCGGGCGTTTCTATAGCGGATGTACTTTGTGATCATGTATACGATGGCCGCGATGCCGATCACGATGATAGCAATCAATAAAAATTTCTCGTTCTCCGCTTTGATCTGCGAAAGCTGCTGCTCGACGTATTCCGGATCCAAATAATCGGGCATATCATTTCTCCTTTCCGTCGTCCTCGTCTTTCACCGAACGGAATATCGGTGCTTCTGCAAACTCTGCTTCGATATGGATGTCGAGATCCGTGTCCTCGATGCCCGTCTTGACCAAATTGCATAAGCGCCTTTCTGCACTCCCCAGATCGCTTATACACTTTTCCAGAATCCTTCCGGTGATCGGCTCGGCTGCCTTGACTTGCCGATAATACTCGGTCATGTTCCTTCTTGTACCTATGATCGTCCCGATAAAGAACGAAATACGAACTTTATCTTCGAATGTCATGCGTCCTTCACATCCTTCCTCGGATTCTGTGACCGTATCTTACCATTTAGATGCCCTCCAATTGTTTATTCTCTTTTGCAAGGCGCTCGGCGCGTACACGCGCTGTCTCCTCGCGAATCAGGGAGTATGTGTTGCTGACGCCTTCCGCTTCCTCGCGCTTCAGACGTTCTAGCACTTGCAGGGATTTTCTCGCAAGCAGAAACAGCCCGATCTTATCCGCCCGCATGCCCTCGATTCTCTCCATACATACCTCCCGGTTATCTATGGGCGGCGATCCATGCCGCCGCCCGCCTTCTGCGACGCTTGGATCCGTTCGGCGTCCCATCGTTCCGTTCGGATCGCTTGTCACTTGCTTCCACACCCGCGCACAGGAAAGACATTGGAAAAAACCTGTGCACGGATCCCGCGTTTCCCTCGCGGTCAGGACCCGGACTCGGCGCGACGATCGGAGATGAGTGTGGTAAAAATCCCCGGCTTCGCCGCGCACCGTCCGGATCGCTGCGTCATGGGCACCGCAGCGCTTCGGCGCGTTTTTTCTTATGGAGGATCGCGCCGGACTTTCGATTTTGTCCCCGCCTCCCGTTCAAGCTCCTTCTTTGCTTTGCCAAGCAGAAATCGCTTGATGCAGCCGACGCAGTCGCCTTCATTCGGCTCGAACACCTTTCTGCATTGCGTCGGGCTTTCGTACCTGCATAGCCCCGCCCGCATCATGACCTTTGCGGCGATCTTGACCGCCCGATCGTTGATCTTGTCTTTCGTGACGCCGTTCATCGTTCGCTCCTTCAGCACCTGCATACCGCGCAGAACATT
>CALFIV010000158.1 GCA_937877295.1 uncultured Clostridia bacterium | reverse complement strand
GCGGGCAAGACAGGCGGCGTCGAAACGAAAAACGATACGATGGCGGCAAACTGCGGCTGTCCGTGCGTGCTGCTCATCATGGGCAACTGGGAAAACAAGGGCGACCGCACAAGCCTCGAGGACGACGCATTTCGGGAGACAATGATCCGCGCGATCTACGATACGCTGCTTGATCAATTGAAGAACTGACGCATCGGGCTCTCGCGCGGACATGATCGGCGCGAGAGATTTTCTTTGAAAAAGCCGAAACTTCTGCAACCGAACACGCTTGTTTTCGGTATTTTATGTGAGGAGCAAATCCGTTGGAAACATGCATGCAAACCGCACCGGCAGCACCGGTCAACAACGATCTTGATTCCCTCTTTGTCACCTACGGCGATATGATCTACCGCCTGGCGCTGGTGCGCACACGAAGCGTTTCGGACGCCGAGGACGTGGTGCAGGAGGTTTTTTTGCGATGCCTGAAAAACAATCCGATCTTTGACGGCGCGGAGCACCAGAAGGCATGGCTGATCAAGGTGACGATCAACTGTACGAAATCGCTGTTGACGAGCGCGTTTCGCCGCCATTCCGTACCGGAGGACGCCGCAGGCGAGCTCTCGGTCGACGCAGAGGAGACGGATTCCACCGTCTATGACGCGGTCATGCAGCTGCCGGATAAGTACCGGACGGCGATCCACCTGTATTACTATGAATCGTATTCCGTCAAGGAGATCGCATCTTTGATGCACACCACGGAATCGACGGTCAAATCGTGGCTGCACAGAGCAAGAGGCATGCTGAAGGATGCATTGGGAGGAACATATGAAGTTTGAAGACGCTTACCGCAGCGAAAACGATCGCGTACACGTCCGCGAGAGTCTGCAAAACGAGATCGCATCGCGATATGCGCAAAAGACCGCGAAACAGCGTGAAATCCGCAAACGCTGGTTTGTGGCGATCCCGACTGCCGCTGCAGCGGCAGCCGCGGTGTTCGTTGCGGTTACGGTCGGCGTCAATGCGGATGCATCCAAGAACGCAGCGCCGATGGCGGCGGAGAGCTTCTATGAAGAAGCAGTGGCGGAAGAACCGATGGCCGTGCCCGATGCGATCATGACGGCGGACGGTATGCTGTACGGCGCAAACGCTGTTGCGGAAGGCATGACGGACAGTGGAGAGACCGATGCCCTGCCCGATACCGAGACGGCGAGCGTTGATATCACAAACGTTCCGCACGCGGAGGATAACAGCACAAAGCAGGCCGACATTCAGCTCAAACGCGCAGGTGAAGCAGGAATGGCTGTCACCGACGGAACATGGAACTATCTGCTCAATCCGGAGGATCGAACGATCGAAATCATCCGAGACGATGAAACCGAACAAACCGTGATTACTCTGCCGGACATTGCGGACGACGCGCGTACGCGCAGCGAGGACGGACTTTTGCTTTCGGGCGACATGCTCTATCTGTTCGGCACGGTGGAGAATTTCGAAGCGCCGGAGGAGACGGAAAAACGCATTATGACGGTTATCAACGTGTATGCACTCGGCGACCGCAAAGACGTCCGGCAAATCGCGGAGCTGACACAGTCCGGCGCATTCGCGAGCGCGCAGGTGATCGGCGATACGATCATGATCAATTCGATATATACGGTCAAAAACGGCGAGAAGAGCGAGCGCTATGCGGTGCTTTCGGAGATCGCCGCAAACGGCGGGACGTCGTTCCGCGCACAGCGCGTGACACGGCGCAAATAAACAAACGGACCGAATCGGCGGTTGCTACTTGAAACAACCGCCGTTTTTTGTTACAATCAATAAAACGGGTTTATGAGGGAGGAATCATATGATCATTGTCGGTATCTGCGGCGCGTCCGGCAGCGGCAAGAGCACGCTCGCCAAACGCATTCAGGACAGTCTTTCGTGCAGCTGCGTCATCATCGGTCAGGATTGCTATTATAAGAGCTTTCCGGAGCTTCCGTTTGAAGAACGCGTTCACATCAACTACGACGAGCCGAGCATCTTCGACTATGACGAGATGATTCGCGATCTGGATGCGCTTGAGAGCGGCAGACCGATCACCAAGAAGGGCTACGACTATGCGGCGCATCTTCGCGCAGACTCGGACGAGCTGATCTACCCGCCCGAGGTATTGATCATGGAAGGCATCCATATGTTCCACGATCCGCGGCTTTCCGAGCGCATGGTGCTGAAGGTCTATATGCACGTCGATATCGACATCTGCCTGCTGCGGCGCATCAAGCGCGACATCAAGAGCCGCGGCAGAACGATCGACAACATTGCCGAACAGTACGTGGAGACGGTTAAACCGATGTACGAAAAGTACATTGTGAATTACATCAACGAAGCCGACTTCGCAATCATGCGCGGCGGCAAGAACAAGATGGCGATCGACTGCATCTCGGCATATCTCACCACCAAGGTCCTCGCCGAGCGCTTTGAACGCGAAGCACGGGAACGCCGCGAAGCGGAACAAACCGAAGCATAACAAAATAAACGAATTTCCAAAAGCGGAGCGTTCACCGGCAGCTTCGCTTTTTGAATGCTGCAAAAGCGTTCGTAACGACGGATTCTTTACGAATGTAAAGATCCGGTTGCGTTTTATGAGGCGGTATGCTATAATATCGACATTCACCGGCAGGAATCGCGCGGAATCGATTGGGGGATTCGGAAAACAGTCGGCGCGTATCCATACCGCGAAAGTGATCAGAAGGGGGAAAGAGGCATTCCATGCTGACAATCAGAGAGGTGCGGACGAAGAAGGAGCAGCGTGATTTCGTACGGTTTCCGCTGAAGCTATATGCGGGAAATCAATGGTATGTACCGATGCTCTATGGCGGGGAGTTCGACATTTTCAAGCCTGATTATCCGTTCAATAAGGTCTGCGACAGCGTATGCTATTCCGCTTATCGCGACGGAAAAATCGTCGGACGGATTCAGGGCATCATTCAGCGCGAAGCAAATGAAAAGTGGGGACAAAAACGCGTCCGCTTCACACGATTTGACGCCGTGGACGACACAGAGGTATCCAATGCGCTGTTCGATGCGGTGACAGAATGGGCGAAATCCAAGGGGATGGAGGAGTTCGTCGGCCCGCTGGGATATTCCGATCTGGAGCGCGAGGGGCTTTTGATCGAGGGGTTCGATCAGTTTCAGACCTATGAGGAGCAGTATAATTTTCCGTACTATCAAAAGCTGATCGAGGCATACGGGTTCGAGAAGGACATCGACTGGCTGGAGCATATGCTGTATGCACCGGAAAAGGACGGCGACCGTCTGATCAATCTGAGCTCAAAAATGATGAAGCGCTATGATCTGCATCTCTATCAGGCAAAGACGATCAAAGAACTGGTCGACAAGCATATCAACGGCATTTTCAACATCATCGAAAAGGCGTACGCGCGTTTGTACGGCACCATGCCTCTGAATCGGGAAATCATCGACAATTATGTCAAGGATTTCAAGCTGCTTGTGCGTCCGCAGGACATTCTGATGATCTATGATAAGAATGAAAACATGGTCGGCTTTGCACTGATGTTCCCTTCAATTTCGGAGGCGGTACGGCGTTCGAAGGGCCATATCACGCCGGCGTTTCTCGCACGGTTTTTGCGCGACAAGCGCGATCCGAAGGTGCTGGATCTCGGCTTGATCGGCATGCTGCCAGAATACGAATCAAAGGGGATTGCGACGGTGATGATCGGGATGCTGGTCAACATGCTGCGTGAAGGAACGCTCGATCATCTGGAAACCAACCTGATGCTCGAAAACAATTACAACATTCTGAATCTGATCAAGCATTTTGACAAGCGTCAGAACAAGCGCAGACGGTGCTTCAAAAAATCAATTTAAACCTATGAATTATTGTGATAGCAAAGTCATCGACGGCGAGCTGTTTGAACAGCTGGTGTTCAGCGGCGCGGGCAAGCTTCGTCGAAATATCCATGAAATCAACGATCTGAACGTGTTTCCGATTCCGGACGGCGATACGGGAGACAACATGTTCCGCACCATCTCCGGCGGCGTCCGGGAAATGAGCAAGGAACGGGACAGTGCGATCTGCAAAAAAGCGCAGGCTTTGGCGGTCGGCATGCTGCTCAACGCAAGAGGGAACAGCGGCGTCATTTTATCCCAGTTGTTTTCCGGCATGAGCAGCGGGCTCGAAGGCGTGCGCACCGCCACAATGCAGGACCTTCGAAACGCATTTGAGCAGGGCGTGAAGCGCGCATATGAAACGGTGGTGACGCCGGTTGAGGGAACGATCCTGACCGTCGCGCGCGAGGCGGTGGACGAGGTGTCCCGCAGCGTCGATCAGGATACGACGCTCGGCACGTTCTCAGAGCGGTTTTTGGACCGGATGAAGACTTCGCTCGCCAACACGCCGGAGCTTTTGGACGTACTGAAAAACGCGGGCGTCGTCGACAGCGGCGGTGCAGGTCTGTTTCTGATCGCAGAAGGCGCGGCGGAGGCGATCCGCGGGCAAGCAACGGAGTTTGAAGACGCCGATACGCAACCGGCGGCGGAGCTCAATCTCGATCTGTTCACCGAAGATAGCACATTTGAGTTTGGCTACTGCACGGAGTTTCTGCTGCGGCTGATGCGCAAAAAAGTCGATCTCGATCGATTTGACGAGAAGGTGATCGTATCGTATCTGGAAACGATCGGCGATTCGATCGTCGCGTTCCGCAACGGCTCGATCGTCAAGGTGCATGTGCATACGATGACGCCGTCGAAGGCACTGGAGTTCTGCCAGCAGTTCGGCGAGTTTTTGACGATCAAGGTCGAAAACATGATGCTGCAGCATAACGAGCATGAGCAGAACAAGCAAAGCTCCATCCCGAAGGTCCAAAAGGCGCGCGCAAAATATGCGTCCTGCGTGGTAGCAAGCGGCAGCGGCATCATGGATGTGCTGCGGGAAATGGGCGCGGACTGCATCATCGAAGGCGGGCAGGGCAAGAACCCTGCGATCCGCGATTTTCTGGATGCGTTCGATCGCATGAACGCGGAGCACATCTTTGTGTTTCCCAACAATTCCAACATCCTGATGGCAGCGGAGCAGGCAGCAAAGCTGTATCGGGATGCGAAGGTGCATGTCATTCCATCACGGAACATCGGGCAGGCATACGCTGCGCTTGCCATGCTGGATTACAGCCTCGATACGCCCGAAGCTGTCTACGAAAACTTTGTACAGAATATGGAATGCGTGGAGACGGGCATGGTGTCGCGCGCGATCCGCAGTGTGGACTACGCGGATCTGTCCGTGCACAACCGGGATTATATCGGCTTTACCAACAAGTCCGTTTTGAGTGCAAGCCCCGACAAAACGGAAGCGCTGTGCGCGCTGTGCCAGCGGCTGTCTGCAAGCGGAAAGGAAATCGCAACCGTCATCTACGGCGTCGACGCCTCGGAGCAGGATCGGGAGCAGGTGCGGACGCTGTTTGCGACGCGCTTCTCGAATATGGAGTTTTACGAGATCGACGGCAGACAGGAACTTTACGATTTTATCATGATTTTGGAATAATAAGGAGAAAAGACGATGAAACAGTATGCGATTGTATCGGATTCAAGCTGCAATCTGACAAGCGAACAGGCAAAAAACTACGGCATCGACGCGATCATTCCGATGCACTTCTATATCGACGACAAAGAATATGAAGCCTCGGGTGACTGGACCTCGATCAGCGCGAAAGAATACTATGACGCGATCCGCAGCGGCGCGCGCGTACGCTCCTCGCAGGCAAACTCGCGCGACTATGAAGCGGCGTTTCGGCGCTTTCTCGCGGAAGGCAAGGACGTCATATCGCTGTCCTGCGCGGGCGCGCTGTCCAGCTCGGTTAAGGAAAGCATGATGGCCAGAGACCGCGTGCAGGCCGAGTATCCGGACGCAAAGATTTATTGCATCGACAGCTTCAACTGCGTCTATTCACTTGCGATGCTTCTCATCGAGATCGGTAAAAAGCGTGCCGCGGGTATGGAGATTGACGCGGTCTACGAATGGACAATGCAGGCGTTGCCGCATTTCAATGAGGCCGGCACGGTCGACAAGCTCACTTATTTACGCAACGCGGGACGCGTCAGCGCGTCTGCGGCGTTCTTCGGCGGCATGTTCAGTGTCAAGCCGATCATCGTGTACGATGAGGAGGGGCATAACGTTGCGGTCGAAAAGGTGCGCGGCCGGCACAATTCCCTTGTGCGTGTCGCCGAATACATCGCAAAATACGCGGACGTCGATACAAATCACAATATCTGTATTGCACACGGCGACTGCGAGGCGGACGCGAAAACGCTTGCCGAACTGATCCAACAGCAGTTTCAGGGAAAAGAACTCCGGTTTCACTTCGGCTATATCGAACCGGCGGTCGGTTCATCGGTCGGTCCGGGGACGCTGATTCTCGGCTTCTACGGCGATCCGGCGATCCGTCATCTCAACGCATAATCTATTTTGACAGGGCTGTCAAGCCGGCGCACAAGCGTTCGGCCGCAGCCCTTTTCGGTAGAAAAATGTCTGATATTTCATTGTATTACGAACAGAGCGGGCAGGGCGAAGCGCTGCTCCTGCTGCACGGAAACGGCGACGACCATACGTTTTTTGCGGGGCAGATCCCGCACTTTGCAATGCACTTTGCAGTCTGGGCAATCGACACGCGCGGACACGGACGGAGTCCCATGGGGAAGAAGCCGTTTATGCTTACGCAGTTTGCCGACGATCTCAAGGACTTCATGGACGAACATGGCGTCGCGCGGGCGCACATCTTAGGCGCATCCGACGGCGCGAATATCGCCATGCTGTTTGCATTGCGCTATCCCGATCGCGTGCGTTCGCTGGTGCTCAACAGCGGCAATCTTGATCCGTCGGGACTGGATTCGGCGTTTTTGGAGCAGATCAAAGCCGTTTACGAAACGACGCAGGACACATATGAAGCGGCGCTGCTGCGCCTGATGCTTTTTGAACCGAACATCGAACCGACGCGTCTGTCGGCAATCGCCGCGC
The DNA here is from genome assembly GCA_937877295.1 of uncultured Clostridia bacterium. The sequence goes on along the minus strand of CALFIV010000158.1, from coordinate 587 downwards.
CGACGCTGGTGATTGCGGGCGACGACGATCTGATTCCTGCAGAACATACGCGTCTGATCGCCGCGCATATTCCGAACAGCAGACTTGTCTTTTTGCCCGGCACGCACAGCGTAGCGCAGGAAGATCCGGAAGCGTTCAACGCCGCGGCGGATGCGTTTTATCAAAGCCTTTCATAAATCTCCCGGTTTTCGACAAAATAGTTGTTGACAAAGCAGAGCGGATATGGCATTATTATGCCCGGGAAGTTTAGTGGATGTAAACTTTTAGTTTAGAAAGGATTGACACGATGGAAACGGGCAAACCGGAGATCGGCAGGAAGATCAGGAGGCTTCGCGTCAGGCTGGGGCTGACGCAGGAGGAGCTTGCTGCGCGGACCGAGCTCACCAAGGGGTTCATCTCGCAGCTCGAAAACGACATCACGTCGCCGTCGATCGCCACGCTGATGGATATCTTAGATGCGCTCGGCACGGATATCGCTACGTTTTTCAACGACCGGTCGGACGCACGCGTTGTCTTCACGCCGGACGATACGTTTGAAAAGGAGGACGAGGAGGCGGGCAACGTCATCCGCTGGCTTGTGCCGAACG
>CALFIV010000157.1 GCA_937877295.1 uncultured Clostridia bacterium | reverse complement strand
TGAGGATGGCAAGGCTCTGCGCGTGGCGCTTCGCCGCTTCCTCAAGCATTTCCCGGCCGCGCTGAATGTTCTCCTCGCGGTTTTCATGCTTGAACCATTGCCGGATCTTGTTCTTTGCCGACTGCGTCTTGACGATCGAGAGCCAGTCGCGGCTCGGGCCGGACTGCGCGTTCGACGTGATGATCTCCACGACGTCGTTGGTTTTGAGCTTGTAATCGAGCCGCACCACGTTTCCGTTGACGCGCGCGTGCTGGCAATGATGCCCGATGCTGGTATGGATGCGGTACGCAAAGTCGAGCGGTGTCGATCCGACCGGCAGATCGATGATCTCGCCCTTCGGCGTCAGAACGAAAACGTACTCGCCCAAAAAGTCCTTCAGGATGTTGTCGACGAATTCCTTGCTGTCCTCGGTCGTTTCATCCGCTTCGAGCACCTGCCTCAGCCACGACGTCTTGCGGTCGAGCTCGGTCATCGACTTGCGGCCTTCCTTATACATCCAATGCGCCGCAATGCCGTATTCCGCCGTTGCGTGCATCTCCTTGGTGCGGATCTGGACCTCGAACGGAATGCCGTTTTCGTCCATGACCGTCGTATGCAGTGAACGGTACAGGTTCGGTTTCGGCATTGCAATATAGTCCTTGAACCGGCCGGGCAGCGGCTTCCACGTGGCGTGGACCACGCCGAGCGCCGCGTAGCAGTCTGTGACCGTGTTGACGATGATGCGGATCGCGATCAGATCGTAGAGCTCATGCAGCGTACAGTTGTTGCGCTGCATCTTGCGGTACGACGAATACAGATGCTTCGGCCGGCCGGAGATCGATCCTTCGATATCGGCTTCCTGCAAAAGCGCCTTCATCTTTTCCATCGCGCTGCTCAAGAGCGCAAGCCGTTCCTTTTGCTGTACGTCGACCTGCGCTTTGATGCTCTCATATTCTGCGGGCATCAGATAGCGGAACGAAAGATCCTCGAGCTCGCTGCGGATTGCGCCCATGCCGAAGCGGTGCGCCAAAGGCGCGTAAACCTCGAGCGTTTCTTTGGATTTCTTGATCTGCTTCGCCGGTGTGCAGACGTCGATCGTACGCATGTTGTGCAGGCGGTCCGCCAGCTTGATGATGACGACGCGCACGTCCTCGGCGATCGCGAGGAACAGCTTTCGGAGGTTTTCCGACTGCTCCTGCTTTTTGGTGATATAAGTCTGCTTGCCGGAGATGGTCAGCTTTGTAACGCCGTCGACAAGGAACGCGACTTCCTTGCCGAACATGCGCTCGATGTCCTCGATGCGGACGTTGTCGCCGTCCTCCACGGTATCGTGCAGCACGCCCGCGATCACGGTCGGCGCGTCCATGCCCATATCCAGCAGATAGGACGCAACGGTCAGCGGATGCGTGACAAACGGCGTGTCGTCGTCGCGGCGCTGGTTGCAATGCACGCGCGACGCAAACCCGATGGCTTCCGACATCGATTTGGTCGCTTCCTCGCCGAACCGTTCCCGAAAGCGTTTCAATAACTCCTCTTCCATACGCATCC
>CALFIV010000156.1 GCA_937877295.1 uncultured Clostridia bacterium | reverse complement strand
GAGCTGCTTCCCGGCGTGTTCCACGTATCCGCCCGTGCGCTTGCTGCGCATGCGCTCTCCATCTTTGGCGATCACAGCGACGTAATGGCATGCCGCCAGACCGGCTTTGCGTTCCTCGCGTCCGCATCCGTGCAGGAAGTCATGGATCTCGCGCTGGTTGCGCATCTTTCGGCCATCAAGGCGTCCGTTCCGTTCTGCCACTTCTTCGACGGCTTCCGTACGTCCCACGAGGTCCAGAAGATCGAGCTGATCGACTATGCCGATATGGATAAGCTGCTGGATCGCGATGCGGTTGCAGCGTTCCGTGCGCGCGCGATGAACCCGGACCATCCGCACCTCGGCGGTACGGCACAGAACCCGGACATCTACTTCCAGAATCGCGAAGCGGCAAACAGCTACTACGAAAAGATCCCCGAGATCGTGCAGCACTATATGGACGAAGTCGGCAATCTGACCGGCCGTCACTATCATCTGTTTGACTATGTCGGCGCACCCGATGCCGAAAAGGTCATCATCGTCATGGGCAGCGGCGCAGACGTTGCGGAAGAGACCATCAACTACCTGAACGGCAAGGGCGAAAAGCTCGGTCTCATCAAGGTTCGTCTCTATCGTCCGTTCGCACCTGAGAAGCTCGTCGAAGCAATCCCGGAAACCTGCAAGAAGATCGCGGTACTCGACCGCACCAAAGAGCCCGGCTCTCTCGGCGAACCTCTGTACGAGGACGTCATGACCGCGCTCCGCGAAGCGGGTCGCTGCGGCATCAAGGTCGTCGGCGGACGCTACGGCCTCGGCAGCAAGGAATTCACGCCCACCATGGTCAAGGCGGTCTATGACAACCTCGACGCGGATGAGCCCAAGAACCACTTCACGGTCGGCATCGTCGACGATGTGACGTTCACCAGCCTCCCGATGGGCCCGCTCGTAAACGCAGCGCCCGAGGGCACGATCGCGTGCAAGTTCTTCGGCCTCGGTTCGGACGGTACGGTCGGCGCAAACAAGAACA
>CALFIV010000155.1 GCA_937877295.1 uncultured Clostridia bacterium | reverse complement strand
ACGAAGTTCAGCGCGCCGAACGCGCTGCAGTAGTTGGGCGAGGAAAGCCGCGGCGTCCACGGCATGTCCCGCTTGATCGGAAAGCCCAGAGCCTTCTTAAGAAAGTCGAGCGATCCGCGCATCATCAAAAATCCGCCGCCGGACAGATATACGACCGGTCTGGATTCGAGATTGACCGAAAGCTTGTCCAATTCCTCGCGGATATTGGCGGCAAGGTCGTTGGCACGCGCCTCGATGATGTAGGCGATTGTGCTGTTTGCAACGCGCTTCGAAGCGGTTTCCGAACGGAGAATCTCCGTCTTGTCGCCGTAATCGAGCGAGAACACAAAGCGTCGCTTCGCCTGCTCGGCGCTCTGCTGCGTCACCTCAAGGCCGAATGCCAGATCGCTTGCAAACTGGTATCCGCCCATCGGGATCGTGGCAAGGCCCGTGAGCGCGGCGTTTTCGATCACGCAAATGTCCGTCTGCCGGTAGCCCACGTCGATCAGCACGGCGGGGCGGACGCGCTCCGTTTCGGGAATCAGCATCGTCGCTTCGCCGAGCGCAGCGCTGATGCACATTGAAATCTCCACGCCGATATCGTCAAGCGCGGCTTGGATCGTCGCAATATAGTCTTCCTGCACAAACATGTGTGCAATCAGCCCGGAAACCTCTTCCGTGACAATCCCCTGCGGAAGCTCCGAGGAGGAAATGCCGTCGACGAGGAAGAACACCGGCGTGCTGTGCATCAGCACGTAGCCTTCCGGCGTACCGATCTTGCGGAACGAATGATCGATCAGCCGATCGACGTCCGAGAGCTCGACCACGCGTGCGCGATCGCCGAGCGTCATCGTGATATCGGAAAGGACGAGCTTCGAGAACGACACCGGCACGGTCAGCGCGACGTCGCGAATTCTGGTTCTCGATTCCTGTTCGGCTTTCTGCACCGCATCGATGATCGCATCGTGCAGGCTCTGCTTGGCCGGAAACGTATTCCCGAGAAATCCTTCACACCCCGAAACGCCGGCCCCGTGTACGACGATGCCGCCCTTATCTAAAACGCTGCCCGAAAGGCAAACCACCTTTGAGCTGCCAATGTCCAATATCGCAGCAGGCTTCATGCTCATCCTCCGCAAAGTCAATTATATTATAACAAAGGATTCGCAAAGTCGCAACAACTTTTCCGCTGCTTTCATGACCGTTTTGAAAATTTTAACATGCAAATGTGACGAAAATGTATTATTTCTGAGACGAAACAGGCCTCTTTTGCTGAAAATTTCTTGTTTTTCGCGCGAAACGGGACTAAAATAGACGCATGAAGGTTTTGGATCTGGATCTCGATTTCTTTCTGGACGACTGCTGCCCACTTGCGAAGATGGGCGAACGGCCGAATCCGGACGCCGCAAGTCCGTGGACGGAAGCTGCGGTCGTCGAATATCTCGAACGGCATCTCGGCCTCGATGCTAAACGCCCGATCCCCGGTATCATCACCGAAACGCACGACGGCGCGTTGGCCTTTTGGAAGGCGCGAATGGATCAAGGCTTGCTTTCGCGTCCGTTTTCGGTCGTACATGTCGACGCGCACAGTGATCTCGGCATCGGGTATCCCGGCCCGGACATCGTGCTGAACGGTGTTTTGGGCATACGCCCCGAAACACGCGAGCGGTTCGAACGCTATTACGAAAACAAACAGCTCGATGAGGCGAACTATCTGCTGTTCGCGCTGGCATTCCGCTGGATCGATTCGCTTACGCTGGTGCGAGATCCGTTTTCGCGGCTCGATCTGCCGGCGTTCTGCCAACGCAACGGCGACGGCTGCCGTCCGATCCGGCTGCGCTCGTATGTGTCCGATCTGTTTGAAGCACAGTACGGACGAGAGCCCGAAATCCCGCTGCGCATTTTTGACGATCCGTTTGCCTATACCGCGGACGAGCCGTTCTGCTGTATGAACCTTGCACATTCGCCGCGCTACGCACCGGAACGTGCGGACACATTGATCGCGGTGATTGCGCAATACATGCAACTGTGATATACTCTATCGAACAACGTTGGGGGAAACCGATATGAAATGGCTGGAAATTACGGTCTATACGACCGATGCGGGCATCGAACCAGTCTGCGCGGCGTTGAACGGCGCGGGCATCACCGGGCTGTCCATCGAGGAGAGCCACGAAAAGGCATACGCGTTTCTGCAGGAGGCGGCGCTCTTCTGGGACTTTGCGGATCGGGAAAAGATCGGAACGGACACGCCGTGCGTCAAGGGATATGTCGCCGACTGTCCCGAGAACCTTCCGACCGTCGAGGCGGCGAAAGCTGCTGTGCAGCGGCTTCAATCGCTGCAGCTCGGGGTGGATCTCGGCACGCTGCTCGTGACCGTCGTTTCGGTCGACGAGGAGGATTGGGCGA
>CALFIV010000154.1 GCA_937877295.1 uncultured Clostridia bacterium | reverse complement strand
GATCTGCATGTCCTGCGTAGCGATGAAAAAACACCTCCTAAGAAAAATAGTGGGCACAGAATGCACCCACTATCAAAAACGATCTTGTTTGTTACCGTGACGCGGCGCATTTGCCGGCAGGTGAGAGCGGGCGCTCTGCTTGAAAACCATGAATATTATAATGACGGCCTTTGCGTTTGTCAAGCATTATTTTTCAAGATGATCTCTTTTTCCGCGCGGCGCGGACAATGGCGATCGTCAAAAACAGCAACGTCAGCACGAACAGCGCAAGCAGCACGATGAGCCACCCATAAAGCGCCGTATACAGAAGTCCGGTCAGGATCGTGCGGAACGCCGAAGCCGTGACGTTCAGCCGTCCCACATAATCAAACAGCAAAAACTGCGTGACCGGCACAAGCACGAGCGTAACGCCCATGAAGCAGCCGCCCCACAGCACAACCGAGCCTGCGCGCCGCGCGCTCACATACATAAGCTTGATGATTGCGCACATCAGGATTGTCAGTGCCAGTCCCGCGCCGAACAGCAGCGGCGTCATCGAGAGGAACGCGCTGTCGCGGAACGTCGCAAACGTCTTGATCAGCAGGCTCGCGTCGATCGCCGACAGGTCCTCCGTCACCGCCGCCGCGCAGTCCTCCGAAAAGTCCTTGATCGCCTGATCACTGTAGGACGAATGCTCCCGAAGATACGCCGCAAACCCCTCCGCCGGATAGGACGGCAGATTGAGATGCTCGGTGTTTTCCGGCGAAAACAGCGCGTCGATCAATACATTCGTATAGGTGCGGATCGAATCATCGGTTACCACCTCGGCAAGCGCGCCGCTCTCCAATCCGTACAGCAGCGCAACATGATCGAGATCGTCCGAGATGCGCACGCGCATTTCCTCGCAATAGGAGGGCGACGGCACAAACGTCTTGAGATAGGTCGGGTTCATGACGATCCATCTGAGCGGACCGGCAACGAGCGTCAGCATCAAAGCCGCGCATAAAACCGCCAGAACGATAACCGTTCCGATTCCACGCAGCAGTCTCATCGGGTCACCTCCACGCCGTCGATCAAGCGGCAAAGCAATACGCAGCGATCGGTGCGGCGTTCGCCGCCGTTGTCGCGCGGAAAGCAGGTGTACAGTACGAGATCCGCGTCCTGTCCCGCGTCCATATACCAGCGGTCCGTGCCGCTGACGTTCGATTTTTTATCCTCCACGCGATAGGCATACGGCCCGTAGCTCGTTTCAATCCGCACGATCGCGCCGATCGGCGTATCCTCCAGCTCCGCAAAATCGCGTGTGACATGCGCGGACAGGATGGTGCACTTTCCCTCGCCGGGGAAGAACGAACCGAACGACATGCCCGCGCCTTTTTTGAGGATCTTCTTGTCCGCGCCGAGGTACACCGGCACGTTCACGATGCCCCAGCCGCCGCCGTTCCATGTGACGTTCAGACGGGCAAACTGCCGTCCGTACGCAATCGAGGGGATGCGCGCAAGCTTCTCCGGCCGCGCGCCGGGCGTAAAGCCGGTATCCTCATCGGTCACCTCACGCGGTGCGCTGTCGCCGACGAGCAGGCCGAAATAGGCAGTCTCCTCCACCACCGACTGAAACAGATACATGCTGAGGCAGAATACGCCCGCAAAGAAGAGCAGAAACGGGAGCGCGATCGCGAAGCCCTTTCCCGCGGAAAACCGTGTCTTGCTTTTGGCTTCCATCGGTTACGCCGCCTTCTTCTTACGCGTGACGGCGAGGACCAGCACAAGCCCCAGCACCGCTGCGCCGAAAATCAGCACACCGCCGCCGATGATCCATCCGATCGAAGGACGTTCGCCCACGTCGGTCTTGGCGTCGCTGTTGATCTTGCCCAGCACCTTGCCGTCTTTGGTGATCGTTATCACGCGCGCGTATTCGTTCTGCGAATCGTTGCTCGGATCAATCGAGAACCCGAGCCCAAGCTCATCGCAAATGCCGACGATGAGCTCCGCGGCGATCGCAAAGTCCTCGTCGGTATAGTGATCGAGCGCCGCATCGTCGGACAGCTTCTGCGTGCGAATCGTGTTCTGCACCAAAACGACGATGCGGTTGTAGTTGTCGGCCGTGACCGTCACCACATCCTGGTACAGCACCTTTGAGATCTGTGCGCGCAGCGAGGTGTTTTTTCCGAGCAGCGTCTGATTGAGCGCGTCCATCAAAAGGTCCTTGTACACGCTATCATCGCTCTGTGCCGGCGAAATCACGACGGTATCCGGCGCAACGGTTTCCGCCGGCTCCGGTGCGCTCGTTGCGTCCGTTCCTTCCTCGCCCTCCGCAAGCGCGGCAAGCGGCATACTCATACATAACAGCATTACCAAAGCAATACCGATCCATTTTTTCATTGTGTTACCTCCTTCAAACGGGGAACGCTTCCCAATTTGTCCCGCACATTATACACAACAATTGCGTCATAAATGCAACATTTATAAGAACGTTCCGAGAATAAATCCGTCAAATCAACGCCAATCCCACGACCAGCGCAATCCAAAGCAGGTTGGCAAGCGGCACGAGCACCAGAAATCTGACGTGCTTTGTCTTGTGCCGGCACAGGACCATTCCGAGCAGCGCGCCGACACAGCCGCCGATAAACGCAAGCGTGAGATGCAGGTTCTGCGCCGGCATATAGTTTCCCGTGACCCCGGCCTGCTTCAGCTCGTGAAGCGTACCGGTCAGGGTCTTCTTCATATCATCCGAAAGCCGGATCGCGATAAAAA
>CALFIV010000153.1 GCA_937877295.1 uncultured Clostridia bacterium | reverse complement strand
CCTCTCTGAATATCGATCTGAAGCAGGGTTATAACGGCGATCTGTCTTCGCGTGAAGCAGGCAGCATCGGCGGTGAAATGGTTAAGCGCATGATCGCTTATGCAGAAAAGAATCTTCACTGAACTGAAAGGAGTAACAAATTATGAGTCGTAACGGAGATTTGATTCCCGAAAGCAAGCAGGCGCTTCAGAACTTCAAGTATGAAGTTGCCAATTCTCTGAATGTGGATCTCAAGCAGGGCTATAACGGCGATCTGTCCTCGCGTGAAGCGGGTTCTGTCGGCGGTGAAATGGTCAAGCGCATGATTGCATACGCACAAAACAACATGAACGGATCCTCGTCCATGATGAAATAAAAGGTAAGAGAAAATACAGATAAAATCGCCGTTGTTCGGCGATTTTATCAATTGTGCGCAATTTGATTGAAAATGTAATGCCTGCGTTCCGCTTCCTCGAGTATCGCATTATGGACCAAATCCGGTAATTCCTGCACTTCCTTTGCAGCCTTCGATGCAAGTTCAAGAATCTCGACCGTACAATTCGAAAGCATATCGGTAATCTCGCCGTTTCCGCTCTGACGAACACCGAACAGGTCGCCCATTCCTCGCATCTCCAGATCTCGCTGCGCAATCACAAATCCGTCATTACTTTCAAGCATTGCTTGTATGCGCGTTTTTGATGCTTCAGTAACCTTTTTGCTCAACAGATAACAATGAGATTGCCGGTTTCCTCTTCCGACGCGGCCTCGCAGTTGATGAAGCGTTGCCAAGCCGAAATGTTCTGCTCCTTCGATGACGATGGAAGTTGCTTCCGGAACATCCACGCCGACTTCCACTACCGTTGTTGATATGAGGATCGAGACGTCTCCCCTGCGGAATGCGTCCATCGTCTTTTGCTTTTCCGCTTCCTTCATCTGACCGTAAAGTATACCGATGGAAGTGTTTGGCATTTCGGTTTTGAGTTCTTCCTTCAGTTCTGTCAGGGATAGCCCTTCATACCCGTCCGTCGGCTCAATCAAGGGACAAATGATGTATGAACGTTCACCGTTCTGCGCGTTTTGCTCCAAGTGCCGATACAGATCATGCCGCCTTTCCTGCGGAACAAAATGCGTTTTGACCGGTTTTCTGCCTCTTGGAAGTTCGTCAATGATGGAAAGATCAAGGTCGGCGTAAAGCAATAGTGCAAGCGTTCGCGGAATCGGTGTTGCGGACATGACCAGGACGTCCGGACGTATGCCTTTTGCCTCGATTTTTGCACGCTGCAGCACGCCGAACCGATGTTGTTCGTCTGTGACGACCAATCCGAGATCATGAAACTTTACACGATCCGAAAGAAGTGCATGTGTTCCGACGATCAAATCAGCCCTCCCGCTTTCAATTTGCTCGCAGGCAAGCATTTGTTCTTTTGCGTTAAGGCTTCCGGTATACAGACATGTATTCGGAAAGAATGCAGATAATGTTTGAAAATGCTGCTGCGCAAGGATTTCTGTCGGCACGAGCATCACGCATTGCTTTTGGTTTTGAACCGCTACCCACAATGCATATTGTGCAACAAGCGTTTTCCCGGAACCGACATCGCCCTGCACAAGACGATTCATGGATATATGAGATTGCAGATCAGTTTCGATCTCTCGCATGACACGCAGTTGTGCGATCGTCGGTTGAAACGGAATTCGTTTTAAAAATGTGTCCATGAGTCCAACCGTTGCATATGCGTTTCCGTTTTGCCTGTGATGATTATCCTTTGCGGATTGCATTACCGCAAAGTACATGAAAGCTTCTTCAAACGATAATCTGCGCTTTGCCTTTTGGAGTTCCTCTGTCGTTTGCGGAAAATGCGCATAACAAATCGCTTCATGACTGCTTATAAGATCATATCGCGGCAGCCATGTATCCGGCAGCAGTTCTGGAATCTTAATCTTGCTCAGAACTGCGTTGACTGATTCGCGGATGACTGCTTGCGGCAATCCTTTTACGGAAGGATAGATCGGAACGATTCCTTGCTTTTCTCTGCTGATCTGCGGATTATAGAATACTGTTCCGCGTTTCCGGTTGACGATTCCGGTGACATAAAGCGTTTCACCTGCGTGAATCTGCTGCATACGGTACGGCTGATTTATCCAGCGAAGCGTCGCCCGTCCGGAATCATCCGATACACTCACGGATACGATATATTTTCGCTGATGATAAAATATTGTCGGATCATTCCTAACGCGAACGCATACCGTAGATTTTTCACCGTTTTTCAGGTTGGAAATCCTGCTGCAATGCGTATCGTCAAGATACTCCTTCGGGTAGAATCGAAGGAGATCTTCCGGTGTATCGATATACAATTGATGAAACAGCTCGATCCTTTTAGGACCGATGCCTTTGATGTCAGATAATTGCATAGGAAAAGAGCCGCTTGTTCAGCGGCTCACTTTGTCATTCAACCGACAGATAGTAGTAGTAGAGCGGCTGCCCGCCTTTTGCCACGATGAACTCCGCATTTTCGAAATCATCCTGCAGCGATTCTGCGAGTTCATTTGCATCGTCCTCTTCTACATTGTCGCCGAAATACAGATTGACGATCGGATCGTCGATGTCGCGCTTTTCGATCATCTGCTGCACAAGCTCTTTGACAGTATCATTCACAGATGCGGAGACGGCCGCGATATCGTTGTCCATGATGCCAATGATATCGCCTTCTTTGATTTCAATCCCGTTGAAGTGCGTTTCTCGAATGGCATATGTTACTGCGCCGGAAACGATTTCACTGACAGCGTCGTTCATGTTCGCTTCGTTTTCTTCTACGGAAAGATCCGGATTGAATGCCATCGCCGCCGCAATGCCCTGCGGAATTGTCTTCGTAGGCAGTACGATTACGTTGCAAGAGCACAGATTCTTCGCTTGTTGAGCTGCAAGAATGATATTCGAATTGTTCGGCAAGACGAATACGTTTCTCGCATTGCAATGTCCGACGGCGTTGACAATGGTGTCGATGCTCGGATTCATGGTCTGTCCGCCGGAAATGATATGATCCACAGAGAAATTGTGGAAAATATCGTCAATTCCGCTTCCTGCGCTGACTGCTATGAACCCGTATTCCTTTTCATTGCGTTTCTTTGTTTCCAGAAGCTGCCGATTCTGTTCGCGCATGTTTTCGATCTTCAGCTTATCCAGTTCACCGAAGCGCATTGCAAACTGCAAAATCTTGCCCGGACAATTGGAGTGTACATGCACTTTTACAAAATCGTCCCCTGCCGCTACGACGACAGAATCACCGACACGCGTCAGATGATCACGCAGACGATCCAGGTCCGCTTCGGAAAAACCGTCGATTAAACGAACAATAAAGAATTCGGTACAATATCCGAACTCTATATCCTCAGTCGAGAAATGATCGAGGTTTGCGCCTTCCTCCTGCACAGGTTCTTCAACCTTTTGCTCTTCTTCAACGACGTCGGGTATATCTTCGCCGTCCAGAACCGCTTTGAAACCGCGATAGATCGTCAAAAGACCGTATCCGCCGCTGTCTACTACGCCCGCTTCCTTCAAAACGGGAAGCAGATTCGGCGTATCATCAAGCGCTTCCTGGCCGACACGCAGCATTTCGTCGATAAAATCGTCGACGGAGATCTGCGGGTTTTTCTGAATCAGCTGGATCATGGATTGAGAGATCACACGCGATACAGTCAGAATCGTTCCTTCCTTTGGGCGAAGCACGGCATTATATGCTTTGTTTGTACCGGTTTCAAGCGCTTCTGCAAATAAGCCGATATCCAAATCGGTTTTGCCCTTGCAGGCCTGCTGATATCCTCGGAAAAGCTGAGAAAGAATGACGCCGGAATTGCCTCTTGCGTTTCTCAGTGCCCCTTTTGAAACAGCGTCCATTACCTCGCCGACCGTAACGGAATCAGGCATCGTACGCAGATCCTTGATTGCGCCTTGCATCGTCATGGACATATTCGTTCCCGTATCGCCGTCCGGAACAGGGAATACGTTTAAAGAATCGATATATGCTTTATGCTTTTCTAAGTTCGCGGCGCCTCCGAGAAACAGGTCTCTCAGCATAGCTCCGCTCATACTCTGGTTGTTCAATGCTCAAACCTCCGAAATCTTTACTGAACGCGAATACTCTCGACGAAAATATTCACATTGCGAACCGAAACACCGGTCATTTCTTCGATTCGATAACGTACATTTTGTTTGGTATTTTGCGATACCGCAGGCAATGAAACACCGTACTGTAATGCGACATGCAGCGTTACATCGACTTGATGATCGCTGACCTTTTCGATCAGAACGCCCTTCTGCATATTTTCACCGCCGAACAATTCGACAATCGCGTCACCGGCTGTACGTGCGCACATACCGACAATCCCGTAGTTTTCAACTGCTGCATAGCCTGCGACGGTTGCAATCAAATCTTCGGGTATGGTTATAGTTCCCAATTCATTCGTAATAGCAATGGCCATTTTAAAACCTCCTTTGCTTGCTATTCAATATACGGCTGGACAAAAACGCTTATTCTTTCTCTTCCCAAACGCCGTTGTGGAAGACTTCCTGCACGTCGTCGTTGTCATCCATTCGTTCGAGGAAACGTTCGATCTTCTCGATCGTTTCCGCGTCGTCGATATTGGTCGTGTTCTTCGGAATCTGTCCGATCTCCGCGGAGATGAACTGGAATCCGAGGTTCTCCAGGTTTTCGCGAACTGCAGAGAAATCTGCCGGAGCGGTATAGATTTCGAAAGCATCTTCCTGCGCAACGAAGTCTTCTGCGCCGGCATCCAGCGCCTGCATCATTACTTCGTCTTCATCCATCAGAGCGGTACGTTCAATAACGATCTGTCCCTTCTTATCGAACATCCATGCCACAGAACCGGAAGCGCCCATATTGCCGCCGCTCTTGGAGTAGATATGACGCATCTCTGCCGCAATACGATTGCGGTTGTCGGTCAGAACATTTACGATAACCGCAATGTTGCCCGGGCCGTAGCCTTCATAAACAACCTCTTCATACTCTACGTTGTTGCCGTCACCGCTTGCTTTTTTAATCGATCGATTGATATTGTCGTTCGGCATATTTGCAGCCTTCGCTTTCGCAATCACGTCGCGAAGCTTGGAGTTATTTGCAGGATCAGGACCGCCGCCTTCTTTGACGGCAATCGCAATTTCACGACCGATCTTTGTAAATATCTTACCCTTTTGTGCGTCAGTTTTTTCTTTCTTGTTTTTAATGTTTGCCCATTTGGAATGTCCGGACATGTTTGTTCCTCCTAAAATATCACTATGTCAAAGCAGTTCAATCGCTTCTTCATCAAATATAAACGTAGCGCCGGCATGTAGTTTCAAGGCAGACAGCGGAGATTCTGTCAACGAACCTTTCATCATTGTCTTGACAGCTTCTGCACAGCTTTTCCCGATGCCTACGATGATCGGATGTTTGGTCTGCATGATCGTCGTAAGCCCCGCAGTAATAAAGCCGTTTCCCTCTTCCGTTTCAGGATGTACAAACGGATCGGCGTCCGGCTTACGATTCATCAAAAGAGAACCGTCCTGACGGACCGCAATCAGTGCTGCATCCAACCCGCCTGCGCTTCGAATCCGTTGTTCAAACGAATCCGCAACTTCTTCCGCCTGCTCAGTGTTTGCGAAGGGAACGGCATACTGTTCTTCAGAAATATCAGTCTTCGCAAATAACGCTTTTCCGAGAAGGTTCGCAATCCTCTGCTCACTTGTTTCATCGGAAAGAAACTCAAAAAGCTGAAAGATTTTTGCCTCGCTCCAATTCAGTAAGCCGTTTTCCGTCATAGCAGACAGGGACTCATAGACAGGAAGCAGATTCTCGTGATAATCGACGCCGATTGCGGCATTCGGTTCACTTAAAATATGTGAAGCCAAAAGTGTAGCCGCGCATACGCCAACCGATTTCGCATCTCGATAAATCAGGACGCTCATTGCATTTCACCGGACGCGCAGACTGTTTCGATGAACAGCAGAACATCGCGATAGACTTCATCGCGATTTGTCTCATTCAGCATTTCATGGCGACCTTCCGGATACAGCTTCATCGTAACCTTGTGATTGCTCTTCATCAGCCATTTATTGACTTGCTGTACGCCTTTTCCCATATTCCCTACAGGGTCGTTTGATCCTGCAAGAAGGAAGATCGGTCGATTCGGTACGCGCTTTGCCCAATTCAGATTGGAAATTTCCTGTAAACCGGTAAATAAGTCAAAGAATGCATAGGAAGTGAAAACAAAGCCGCAAAGCGGATCTGCAACATATTTGTCTACATTGGCTGTATCACGGGAAAGCCAGTCACAATCCGTACGCGCAGGTTTAAACTTTTTATTGTATGCGCCGAAGCTCAATTGATTGAGCTGTTCATTCGGCAATTTGCCTTTTCCCTTTTTGATAGCGCTCTTTGCAAGTGCTTTTGCGATCGGAAGCGCCGGGTTTGCTCCTGCCGTTCCGGAAAACACAAACGCATCAAAATCTACACCCATCCGTCCCGCATATGTGCGCGCAAGGAAACTGCCCATCGAATGTCCGAACAGTATGCAGGCAACCGAAGGATAATCCGACACCACGAGATCGTGCATGGTCTTATTGTCCTGAATCAGATGATCCCAGCCGTCTTTATCGCCGAAATAACCGACCGGCTGATCCTTTCCAATGGATTTGCCGTGACCGGGAAGATCCATCCCGAAGACAAGAATATTATTCTCTGCAAGGAACATCGCAAAGTCATGATATCTTTCAATGTGTTCCGCCATTCCGTGAATGATCTGCACGCACGCTTGCGGTTCTTGCGGCGCCCAGATTCGATACCGAACGTCACAAATCCCGGTAGAAGACGGAAACCGTTTATCTTTTACGACAATACCCATATGCACTCCTCCGCACATTTTGATATTGTATCATACCACATATGCGGAAAAAGTGCAAGTCAAAGGTTGATTTTTCTGTCGGTATGCAGCAACTCGGCGTCCGATGGGTCATGCGTCACAACGATCGCAAGCTTTGCCGTGCGAATCAGTTCGGCTGCGCGAATCTTATTCTGTTCGTCCAGTCCGGTAAAAGGCTCGTCCAAGAGAGCAATATCATCAGAATATGCAAATGCACGCGCCAAAGATACGCGCTGTTTTTGTCCTCCGGACAATTCCGATGTTTTTTTCAGCATTTCATCCTTCAGGTTCAGCTGCGTCAATAATTCCTTTGCGGTATTCTCATTTGAAACCAAGGCAACGTTCTCAAGCGCACTCATTTTCTCCAACAAGCGCGGTTCTTGAAAAACGAATGAGACGCGTCTCCCTTCAATACCGGAAATAATTCCGCTTTGCGGCTTTAATAAGCCCGCAAGCACGCGCAGCAAGGTTGTTTTGCCGATACCGGATTCACCTGTCAAAAGAACGATCCCAAAATCCGGCAGGATAAAATCTCTATGTTCAAAAACAGTTTGATTCAAAAACCGAACGGTCAGATCGCGCAGTTCAATCATGTTGCTCCCCTGCCTTTCTTAACAAAAATGAAATCAGGGTTTCAATCAAAACCGAGCACATTATTACCAGCAGTGTCCATGCAAAGAGATCCGCATAATCGAGATAAAGCTTGTCCAGATACATTTGGTTTCCGATTCCGAACCGCGGCAATGCAAGTATTTCCGCTGTGATCACCGCTTTCCAAGCAAAGCCGAGCGCTGTTGACGCTGTTGCAAAGAACTGCGGAAGGATCTGCGGTAATGTAACATAGCGCAGCTGCTTCCATGGCGAGAGATAAATCTTGCTCATCTCTGCAAGCTTTGGGTCGAGTCCCATGATTGCTTCTTCCGTTGTACGCCAGATCATCGGAATCACAACGATCATCGATACCGCAACAGGAACGAATCCGGAAACGATGGATATCAACAGTATCAGAGCAAATGAAGTAATCGGCGTCGTTTTGATCAGCGTCCGTAGAGGTCGCAGCAGCCAAGCCAGTATTTTGAATTGAGAAGTCAGTACAGCAAGCAGAATGCCGACAATACAGCCGAGTATAAAGCCGCCGAGAATCCGCAAGACGGATGTACCGATCGATCGCCACCCCTCTGCAGTTCCGAGAATGCGGACAATAGCAAGCACATTCTCTTTTGGCGAAGG
>CALFIV010000152.1 GCA_937877295.1 uncultured Clostridia bacterium | reverse complement strand
GCCGTCAGCAGCAGCACCGCATAGAACAGCCAGCGGTTTTTGATCGTTTTACGAAGCCACGGGACCAGCAGCACGATCACAATGCCCAGCACCCAGCCGCCGAGCACGTCCGTCGGATAATGTACGCCGACGAACACGCGCGAGAAGCCGACCAGCAGCGGCAGCACGACCGCCAGTATCCACAGGACCTTGCGTTTTTTCTCATGCGCCGCAAGCGAGCCGTACATCGTCACGGCGTTGGACGAATGTCCGCTCGGGAAGGAATAGCCCTGCGCGGCGACGTCCATCACGTCCTTGCTGCTGTCCACGGGGCGCAGCGGTTGAATGTTGTAGCCGGGCACAAAGTACGGGCGCAGCCGCAGCACCACGTTTTTGATCATCGGATTCCACACGTTCGCCATCAACACGTTGACGCCGATGTATTTGCCGAATTCCTTGTTGAGTCCCCAGTACAGAAAGCCCATGATGACGATGAGCAAAAGCTCCTCGCCGAATGCAGACAGATTTGAAAGCAGCCAGAAGCCGAAGCCGCTGCTGCCGATGTGCGCCTGCAGCCACTCCATCAGCCGCATTTCCCACTCGAAAAAGAAAAATGTCCCTGCCGTCTCGACCATAATACCCTCCTGAATTCTTTGCTGCCCTGATTATACCGCATTTTTCGCCGCTGCACAATGCTCTTTTGAACGGCGTGTATCGCTATCGCATCCGTTTTTCAAACCGGAACATGCCCTCCGGGAACTGCTCGTCGATCCGTTCGGCCGCATCCGGATCGTTGGGATCGGGATGATGCGTGTTGTAGAACTCGACGATGTGGAAGCCGCAGCGGTTGACATAGAAATGGATGTTCCGCTTCTCAAAATAGGGCGTGACCGTTTCCCAGACCTCCACCCCGGGATGCAGCCGTTCGATCGCGCACCACGCGGCATATCCGACGCCCTTGCTGTGGCCTTGGGCGAAATGAAGAGCAGCTCAAGGTCTCCGTGCGTTCCGTCCACCCTGATGACCGCGCCGCCGACCTTCTCCCCGTCCAATAGAATTCGGTACGCTTCGCCGCCGTCGATGGATTCCTCGATCGTCTCGCGGGAGATGATCTCGCTCTCCTCTTCAAAATGATCGTCTCGGCGTCCGAACGCCTCCAGCGCACCGTAGTTGAACGCTTCCTGATTGTCTTTGATGAATGAATCCCTGTCCGCGGAATCCAGCGGCTTGAGTGTGATCATTGCAAAACGCCTCCTTCGCTTCGGCAGGTTTTCTTCCCGCGCATACGCCATGTTCCCTTTCTGCCGAAAACAAAAGAATGACTCGCTGTTTCGTGTTTCTCTCACTTTCCGGTGAAAGCAATCTCACCGGGCGTTTCTTCGTTAGATACAGGAAAGTCCGAAATGACCTTCTGTCTTGACTTCCGACTGCAGCGCGGTTACCGTTTCAGCGCTTCGCTTAAACTGTGCGGAACGCTTCTCGGTCCTCTTACCGCATAAATGCCGTACGCATCCTTCAAAATTTCAAACGGGAATCTGTCCGGCCGGTATCGTTTCAAAAGCTTGATCTTCATCAGCGCCTTCATGTGGACGTTGCCGTCGTCATACCGAAACGGAATGTCGGTCTTCGTCACTTTGCATTTGTACAGAATCGCCGAGACAGGCGCTGCCACATACACAAAGACCGTATCGCCCTGTCGGATTCCCGCGCCCTGTTTCCAGTCGATTTCGTCTGCTTCTTCAAACGCCTGCTCGATGTCGTAATACTTAGGATTTGCCGGGACGATCCATTCCTTCGGCGGACGAAGCTGCCGCTTCTTTTCCTTTGATGCTGTGGCAGCGTAGCTCTCGTCCAGCCATCGGCAAATCTCCTCAAACGAAACCGAGCCGTCCAGCAGAACGGACACCCAGCTTCCGCGGCTGATATGATATCCTCGGAGATACCCGGGCTGCTGTACCAGAAGGTCTGCAAGGACAGGATCGGACAGCTTGACATTGAGAATATCGATGCGCTCATCGCCTTCCAGTCCAAGCTTGTCCCTTCGCACATCCATCACCAGACCGAACCATTTCCGATTGTCTGCGTGCCGGAAAACAGCGTAATCCGGATAGCGCTGCCACAGGTATTCCGGCTGTATTTTGTATTTCTTTTTTACATAATCAAATACTCGCTCTCGGTATGTCATTTCCGTCCTCCGACAGTCTCTCGTCAGGATGTTCTTCTCCATGCAATTTCTTCAACAGGATTCCGTAAAACCGGAAGTTATAAACCGAATACAAGATCGTCTCCGTCACGTTCCGGCAGCAGATGAAATCCAAGCGAGACATACAGACGCTGCGCTTTTTCGTTGCCCTTCTCCGTCGCAAGCCTGATGGGCTTATCGGGATTCGCTGCTTTCAGAATTCGAACGGCTGCTTCAGCCGCACTTTTTCCGTACCCGTTTCCCTGATGGCTTTTGTCAATATAAAAGCTCCATGTGTACGCATCGCTTTCGCCGAGCCACTTGCAAAGATTGATGAACCCGATCGGCGTCATTTGCTCGTTGCAAATGATACAGGGATAATTGTCTTCTCTGAACAGATATGCCCTGCCGATGGAAAACCATGCCGGATTGACAAGTTCTTTCTGCCGGTCGTCAAGGCGGCATTCATAAACCGCATAAATCAAATCGGATTCCGTTTAAGCGGTCGGATGGATACGCGTGCATTCGACCACACATCATTACGGACCGTTTCCAAAGCTGATCTGATTCCCATAACGCCTCCGCAAATCCCGGTTTGTCTCACGTTCGGAGAAAGGTCTCATCGGCCGGTTCGTCATAACCGCGATACCGCTCGACCCGCATATGCAGATTGTACTGTTCCCGAAGCGCTGCAATGGTCTGCATCATGGACGATGCGTGGTGCGCGTCGATCGCCGTCTGATCTTTCCAGCTGTCGATCAAGAGCACCGTCTCCGGATCGTTCCTCGGGAAAAAATATTCATAGCGCAGAGTTCCTGCCTCCGCTTGATCCGATCCGTAATCCTGCCCTTTGTCAGGCGGCCGCGCTGACCGTTATGCCTGCTCCCACGGGATGAAGATGCAGTAAATGGGATCAAGATCGCCCATATAGAGCCATACACTGTCGCCCATTTCGATTTCTTCGCCGAAATAGAGGTTCGGCATAAACAGCTTTGCGCTGGTGCGCCGCGCGCCGCGCAGCGTAATCCCTTCCTTGACCGGGTTCTCCCGGAACTTGCGAATGATCTCAAGAAGCTCCGGAATCTGAAGCTTTTTGGACAGCGCCGGGACAATGTCCTCCTCCTTGCAGTATTCGATGCGTTCCGGATTTTTCAACAGGTTGCGTGTCAGCATAGGTCTCCTCCTTTGTATTGGTCACATTGTGCAGAACGACAGCACCGTCTCCGTCTCGTTCAGCCGCGTCCTATCGGGATGATATTGTGCCGTCGCCCGATTCCGCAGCGCCTTTGCCGCTGCGTTCTTTTCGTTGTATTTGACCTCCCAGCGTCCTTGAAACCCTGTAAAGATCAGCTCCGCCGCCCGGATCGCAAGATGTTTTCTTCGATACATGGGAAACACCGTAAATTCCGCCAGCACGTAGTCCGGGCGCTCGCCCAGATTGGAATACGGGTGGATCATGGCAAATCCGACCAAGGTCTTTTCCTCATACAGAAAGAACGCTTTGCGCTTCGGATCGGTAAAGTACGCGTCAAAATATCCGTAATGCAGATTGCCCTTCTCGTCCATCTCATCGTCATAGAAGTTTGTCATCTCATACAGATACTTTTGATTGATGTTCCGCAAAAGCTCCCGGTCCTCGGGTCTCACGGCGACCAATTCCATTGTTCGATTCCTCACAGCCTCCGATTTTACAACATTCTATCACAGAAACGGCTTCGCCGCCGCTTCAAAAGGACGGATGAATTGAGATCGGAAGAGCGTCGTGTAGG
>CALFIV010000151.1 GCA_937877295.1 uncultured Clostridia bacterium | reverse complement strand
TCTCCACTCTTCCCCTACACGACGCTCTTCCGATCTATCCGAATTGCGATCCACTGACGCTCTCTTCTCCCAACGAGGAGACGCGCCGCTTCTGGATCGAGCACGGCAAGGCATGCATTCGCATTTCCTCGTATCTCGCAGAACAATTGGGCGAGCCTTGCGTGATGAATATCTGGACGGGCGACGGCTTCAAGGATATCCCTGCCGACCGCATGGGCCCGCGTGTGCGCTATAAAGAAAGCATCGACGAGATCCTTTCCGAGCCGTATGATTTTAATAAGGTCAAGCCGTGCATTGAAAGCAAGGTGTTTGGGATCGGGGTCGAGGCATATACGGTAGGCTCCGGCGAGTTTGCGCTCTCGTATGCCGCCATGAACAGAGATAAG
The DNA here is from genome assembly GCA_937877295.1 of uncultured Clostridia bacterium. The sequence goes on along the minus strand of CALFIV010000151.1, from coordinate 2,550 downwards.
TGCATCCCCTTGATGGACAACGGTCATTATCACCCGACCGAGGTGGTTTCCGATAAGATCCCGGCGCTTTTAGCATTCTTCCCGGAGATCGCGCTGCATGTCACACGCCCGATCCGTTGGGATTCCGATCATGTGGTGCTCTTTGATGACGAGACAAAGGAGATTGCAAAGGAGATCGTACGCTGCGGCATGGATCGCGTACATATCGCTTTGGACTATTTCGACGCGTCGATCAATCGCATCTCCGCATGGGTGACCGGCTTCCGCAATGTACAGAAAGCCCTGCTGTTTGCGCTTCTGCAGCCGAACAAGGACCTCAAAGCTCTGCAGGACGAGAGCAATTTTACAAAGCTCATGGTCGCGCAGGAAGAACTCAAGACCCTGCCGTTCGGCGAGGTATGGAACGAGTATTGCAGAAGATGCAGCAAGCCTGTCGATGGCGAGTGGTTTAAGGAAATCGAAGCGTACGAGAAAGCAATTTTGGAGGCAAGAGCATGAAAGACATTTTGACCGCACCGTTTATGGTGGAAATGATCCGCACGACGACGAACATGTATGCGCATGGCTGGGACGAGCGCAACGGCGGCAATATCAGCTTGCTTTTGGACGAAGCGGAGGTCAAAGAATACCTCGACATGCAGCCGATCCGCGCACTGGAAACGGGCTTTGCTGCGCCCGAATTGAACGGAAAAATCTTTCTTGTCACCGGCACGGGCAAGTATTTTAAAAACGTGCAGTACGTGCCGGACGTGAACCTCGGCATTGTCCGTCTTACGGAAAACGGCACGAAAGCCGAGCTTCTCTGGGGCTTTTCTGACGGCGGCAGATTTACCTCGGAGTTCCCTGCGCATATGATGAGTCATGTGGCACGGCTTCGGGTCGATCCTCTTAACCGCGTCGTCATGCATTGCCATCCGGCAAATCTGCTTGCCATGACCTATGTGCATGATCTCGATGAAAAGGCGTTCACGCGCACGCTCTGGCAGATGTGCACCGAGTGCATCGTGGTCTTCCCGGACGGCGTCAACGTGCTGCCCTGGATGCTTTGCGGCACGAACGAGATCGGGATCGCGACCGCGAAGAAGATGGAAACCGCGCGCCTCGTGGTCTGGGCGCAGCACGGTATCTACGGCGCGGGCAAGGACTTGGACGAAACCTTTGGTCTCATTGAGACGGCCGAAAAAGCCGCGGAAATCTATTTGAAGATCGCGCACCTGCCGATCAAACAGACGATCACGGACGAACAGATGCACCTTTTGGAACAGCGCTTCGGCGTCAAAGCAAGGGATGGATATCTTCAATAACCGCAGTTTTCAACATGGAAAATTGACAGCACTCTGATGATAAACGAGTGTTCTTATGACTTTATGAACCGAATGAAAAACGCCGAACTCCCGGATGTTTCGGCGTTTTTTGCGTATTTACTGCGTTTTTCGGCAATCGCTTTCCTGCCCTTCATACCCGACACTTCATTCGTTGGATTCGGAGTTTCTTTTTATTTACTTCAAATAATTGAAAACGCATACGATTTTGTATGCGTTAATCATTTCCAGATGTTTTCCGGAGACACTTCATCCCAAGTTGGGATGAAGTGAAATATGGACCAATCAGAGCCACATTATACGATGCTCACCTATATCGGGAATGATGTTTTTTCTTTCTTTTTTATCGCTACTTTAATATCGCTATCTTTATATTATCGCTACTTTTTTATCGCCGGTTATCGCCGATTATCGCCGATTTTTATCAGCGACAGGACAAAGTGTATAGCGGCAGGGCTTCAGGATAGTCGGAACGCTTTGGTTGCTTCAGCTCTGCTGCTTCCAGTCGGAGAAGATGATCGGAATTAATGTCAAAATTCCATCTGTTTTTTTGATATTTCCCTTGACAAAACCGGTAGAGTAATTAATCCGCTGCAGACAAATAGAAAAATACGCAACTTGTTAATTACTGTTTTGATGCTTTATGCCAGTCATAATTGCGTGCCGATCGTTTCGCTGCTTCTATAACTTCATCGAAAATGGAGAAAAATAATTGCGATAGATTCAAAATCCAAAGTGAGCAATTCCTCGTTTTGTGTTGACAGAATTGAATCTACTGACTATAATGAATTTGTAATTAAAGCGGCGGTGAACGATGTTTTTGGCGCGTTCACCGCCGGATAAGGAGAGCGCAATGATCGGTCGGCAACACGAAGTGAAGGAATTGAACAAACTGTATGAAAGCAACCGCGCGGAGCTTGTGGCGATATACGGGCGGCGTCGTGTTGGAAAAACCTATCTTGTGGATGAAACGTTTTCCGGGCGCATTACGTTCCGCCATGCAGGATTGTCTCCTATCGGACAGGAAGCAAAAGGGTTTCTGCGCACGCAGTTGAATCATTTTTATAATTCTCTCGAATTGCAGGGGATGGAACCATGTAAGAAGCCATCCAATTGGCAGGATGCGTTTCTTCTGCTGGAAAAACATTTACAAAAGATAGATGACGGTTCCCGACAGGTGGTGTTTTTAGATGAAATGCCAAGATCGGAAGAGCACACGTCTGAACTC
>CALFIV010000150.1 GCA_937877295.1 uncultured Clostridia bacterium | reverse complement strand
GTCGGCGTCGGTACGGGCGTGGGAAGCACATCGGAGAGATGCTCCAAAAGATCGTTGCACGCCACGTCGTCGCCCACGCTGCTTTGTACCAGCTTAAAGCGCACCGTATCCGGCAGACGGCGGGGAAGGATGCGCTCTTCCCGATAGAAATCGGAGAGCGTATCGGCAAACGAACCGGCGGTGACGCCGTCAAACGCGGTAAGCGGTTCGTTCATGGAGAGCTGCGTCCCGCCGTCGCGGGAGAGGGTGTACACCTTGCACGCAACCTCCGGTACGGATGCAGCTGCGTCACAGACGACGTCCGCGATTACGCTGTCCGCAAAGCGTTCCTGCTCCGGATCGGGATCGAGCGTTACGATCAGCTTGGGACACAGCGTGCGAATCTGTTCGACAAGGGCTTGTTTCCATTCCGAACGCGGGGCAATCGCACTGTACACTGCTTTTTCACTCCGTGTGGAAGGCTCGCGGCCTGTGCCGAACAGCGGCTCGCGTGTTACGCCGGATGCGCGCAGAACTTCGATGCATTGCTGCATGCGGTATCCGTCCGCCCGCGTCAGATAGACCGTCTGCACCGAAAGCCGGCGTTCGCCCGCCAGCAGCGGCAAAAGCCCGCCGAGCAGCCGCAGCTCATCGCCGGGGGCGTTCAGAAGGATCAGCGCGTCGGCGCATGCGTCCGTATCGGGAAACGGCGGAACAAACGCGTCCGTGCAGGCAAAGCATTCGCAAAGGCGCAAACTGCTGTCCGCGGCAAAAACCGTTGCGCTTGCGGCGTTCGGTTCGATCGGAAGCATGGCATACAGCTGCCGGGTATTTTCAATACGCGTCCGCGAAAGCTGCGCGCCGGCGGCGTCCGAAAAGACGATTTCGTACGCATCGGGAAGGTCATAAAAGGCAAGATACAAAAACCGTTCCGCTGTGCTTTCGGGGAACGAAACCGTCAGCGATTCGCGGCGGTAGAGCGTAACGGTCGAATATGCGTCGCCGTCAAACAGGTGATCGAGATAGGAATGCACCTCTTCGGGCGCGGCATAGGTACAGGAAAGGACGCCGTTTTCGGGCGCAGACGTCCCCGCCTGCACGGAAGTGGGCGTCAGCATCAGAACGATCAGCAGCAGTATGGAAAAACGCTTGAAGCCGCGAAGGAAACGCATGTTGTGTATCCGGGAGTCCTTCCTCGTTGTGAGCGCATTGTATCATATTCGCCGTTTTGTGTCAATTTCCGCGCACAGCGATCGCATGTTTTGTCGCTTTCTCTCGAAAACGGCTTTTCTTCACGGGCAGGCTATGGTATACTGCCGGTATGAAACATTTGATTCGGTTCCTGTCTCTGGTTCTGGCGGCGCTGCTGCTGATTGCGCCGCTGCCTGCATCCGCGGAGGATGCAAAAGCTGCGGATCTGTCCGAACGGTGCAGATCCTCCATTGTGCTGCGCCGCAATTATCGCTTCGACGCCGACGGCATGTTCTGGATCGCGTGGGAGGACGATGTGCCGGCCACGCGGCTTTGCATCCAATGGTGGGTCATCCCCGAGCATGTGACGCTTCTGCAGCTCGACGGCGGCGGTGCGTTGCTCAGCATGGAAACGGTTGCGTCGCTGCCCGAGACGGTCACTCCGCTTTCCGCCGATTGCCGGAAGGTTGTTGTCATGGCCGGAAACGCGGGTATGACGGTCAACCGTTGCGCTGTCTACGGCGACGGCACGCTGCCCGATCCGTTCCACGAATGGGCCGAAACGCCGGACAAGCTGGATTACCTGCTGATCTCCACGCACCCGGACGACGACGTCCTGTATCTCGGCAGCGTCATACCGGTGTACGGCGCGGAGAAAGGCTATGTCGGCACGGTCGCCTATGTGACCTGCCGGTCGCGCCGGCGCATGACCGAGGCGGAAAACGGCGCTTGGGCGATGGGCCTCCGGTATCGACCGCTGTTTCTGGGATTCCCGGACGTGGATCGCGCTGCGCCGCAGGCAGAGAAGGACACCTTTTCGTATGAGGAGCTGCTGCTCGCCACGGTACGGATGTACCGCACCTATCAGCCGCTTGTGGTATTTGCGCAGGACGAAAACGGCGAGTACGGGCATTGGCAGCATGTGCTGACCTCCAAAGCCGCAGTTGAGGCGGCAACGCTTGCCGCAGACCCCGCGTACGATTCCGAATCGGCAGCGCAGTACGGCACATGGCAGGTACAGAAGGTGTTTCTGCATCTGTACGAGGAAAACCGGATCATGATCGATTCGCATGCGCCGCTGTCGTTTTTTGACGGCGCGGACGCGTATGAAGTCGCATGCAAAGCGTACCAAAAACACGAATCGCAGCAGGAATTCTGGTTCTCCGTCAAACGCGACGACGCAGCATACGCCTTCAATCGGTTCGGCATGGCCGCAGGCGCTGTGCCGGCCGGCGAAGATGTGTTTGACAACATCGACGAATCGCTGTTCTCCTTCTATGTGCCGCCGACGCCCGAGCCGACGTCCGAGCCGACGTCCGAACCGACGCCTGTTCCGACGCCAGAATCGACGGCCGTTCCGACACCCGTCCCCACAAGCGTACCGACGGCAGCGCCGAGCGCTTCACCCGTGCCGGATACGCCTTCAAAGCCGACCGAGCCCATGCTGCCGTGGATTGTACTCGGCGGTCTGTTCGTTTGCGGAATCGCCTGCGCACTGATCTTCAAGACAAGAAAACACGCAAAGAAAGGGCAATCGCAGGACGGCGGAAGCGCTGCATAGAAGCCGGAATTGAACGCAAAAGAGGCTGTTCGGATTTTCCGAACAGCCTTTCAGGCTGTCGTAAAAGGGGCCAGACCGTTTGCGGCGACAAAAAGGAAAGCATACCGGTACGTGGAAAAGGCGAAAAAGATCGCCTTTTCTTTCATTATTTCGCCGCAAACTATCCGCGTTTTCGGCACCACTCCGCTTCGCTTCGTTTCAGAT
>CALFIV010000149.1 GCA_937877295.1 uncultured Clostridia bacterium | reverse complement strand
CGAAATGTGTCATTATCCGCTGCTTGCATGGAACAGGAGGACGCATGGAACATGTATGGTTCACGGTCACTGCCACGGAACCATCGACAAACTGAACCGCGAATCAAAAGAACTTCGCGTGGACGTTGGTCTGGATTCTGAACTGGCCGGGCTTGACTTCATTCCGCTCGAAAAACTTTACGCGCATTTCAGAAGCATTGCCGAAAGCGCGGGTTGTGAAACGTTTCGCGAATACAACGACAAATTAATGGAAGAACAAGGATATAGGATGTGATATGGAAGAAATTTTCGACATTAACGAGAGCCAGGCCCTGATTTTTGAAGATGACAACGGCTGTTTCACCCTATCGCCGAGGGGGTGTCTTGCGAGCGCGCTGAACGACGCGGTTGCCGCCAACAACGAACCGCCGAAGCCGCGTTCGCTGTCGTCGCTCGAATCGGTGGCGATGCCGAAGATTCTCAGGGATTTTCCGGACTTCAACGCCAAGGTCTTTTCGCAGCGTGTGCGGCGCGATGCGAAGACCTATTATGAGAGCGGCATGCAGCACAAGGTGTTGTTCGGACACGACGCGACGGAACATTTTCTGGAGACGTTCGAGGACCGTCTGCCCGAGGGCGTCAAGGATCGCATCACCGTGCACCGTGTGACGGTCGCGGGATACGACGGCTCGTCGAGAAGAAAGCTTTTGACCTGTCAGGCGGCGGTGGGCTATTTCAACGAAAACGGCGCGCAGCAGGAACGCAGGCTTGTCCTGCAGTACATTGCGGGCTATGCGGACGATCCCGGCAGCGAAGTCGTCGGCTTCAACTGCCCGAACTGCGGCGCGCCGCTGCCTGCGGCGGGCGCGCGAGTGTGCGTCTATTGCGGCACATCGTTTGTTGCGCCGGTCGACCGCGGCTGGATGCTGTTTGACGCGCAGGAGGGATAGACCCTTTTTGATGGGCTGCGTATCCGCGGAGATTCTTCGGCGGCTTCGCCGTCTCAGAATGACAGGATAGAGGCTTCGCGTCTTTGAATAACAGGGTAGAGGTTTCGCCGTCTCAGAATGACAGAGTAGAGACAGACAAAAAGCTTGTCATCCTGAACCGCTTGCGGGGAAGGATCTCAGAACGAAAAAGCCTTGTATACCAATGCTGTTTCAGATTTATGTTCAGAGATTCTTCGGCAAAGCCTCAGAATGACAAGACGTTCCGAACAGTCTTTTTCTTACCCTAATCTCACATATTTTGCCGGATCTTTAGGCACACCGTCCACAAGCACCGCAAAGTGCAGATGCGCGGGCAGCGCGCATTCCGAAATGGCGCTTGTGCCGACCGTACCGATCACGTCTCCTGCATTGATGCGGTCGCCGGCTTTGACGCGGACGTCCTCGCCGAGATTGGCATAGACGGTGTTTTTGCCGTTTGCGTGCTGCACCGTGACCATATAGCCCAGCGTATCATCCTTTTTTACCGATTCGACCGTTCCGGAGAACACGCTTTTGACCGGCGTTCCTTCCTTGGCCGCGATATCGACCGCCGGATGCGTCGTCCATTGATCGAGTGTAACCGAATACAGCAGCTTGTCCGTCGCAAATCCGAAGATGATTTCCCCTTCGACCGGCGGAGCAGCCTTGCTTGCGGTGCTTGCCGTCCTTGCAGTCGGCGCGGCGGTCGGCTGCGGTGTCACGATCGGGATCGGCGTTATCTGCACCGGCACAGTCGGGCGCGGCGTCGCCGTGTTTTTCGGACGGGACAGCACTTCGTTGAGATGCTCGTCGTTCGACTGACCGACGATCACGATCGGATCGCTTGCCGGAGTGGCCGCGGCTTCTTCCTCCTGATTGGCAGGCAGGGCGAGCAGCGCGATTGCGCCGCCGATCACCGCAAGGCACAGCACCAGTACGAGATAAAAGCCGTTGTTCTTTAAAAATGTACGGAATCGGTTCATTTTTTCATGCATCGGTTCTTCCATGTTCATCACCTCGAACGTAGTATAGACACTAAAAAATCATTTCATACAACGTCTTGTACTTTTTTTCAAAAAACATCTATCATAGAGGTATGATCCTCAGAACATGCAAGCTCTCTCTTTTATACGGCGCATACTGGATGACCTCCTGTATGATCTATTCGTGTGCGGAACGCTTTTTGCTGCACTGCGGTTTTACAACCGGAAGGATCGGCGGCGGCGTTACTACCGCGTATCTTGCGGCAATGCTTCTGTAGCCGGCTCTTTCGAATGAGGCGGACCGTCAAAAATCGATCACGCTGAAAACCGGTATTTCCTCCTGCGCGATCCTTGCGATGCTGTTTGCGTTTTTGACGCCGATTTTCAAGCAGATCACCGTGATGCTTGCCGTGCTGTTCGGCGCAATGACGTGTTTGACGCTTTTGCTTTCCGAAGCCATGATTGCTGCCGGCACGATCATCATTGCGATTGACGTATTGGGTAAAAAGAAGCAAAAAAACAGAACGCTGAATTTTGACAGAATTTTGTCGATTGTGTTTCCTTTGTGACGTTTAGCACTCTCATATTGACAGTGCTAAAATTATGCATATAATGGGTATTGAACAAAGGAGATTGGACATCCTAAAGGGTGTCCGAACAAACAAGACAATCAGAATGTAAAAGAAAGAAGCGTGATGAATATGTTGCCTACCGTTTGGAGTAATCATTTGATGGATGATCTGTTTGACAGAACTTTTGGATTTACGCCTTGGCCTGAGGAGCGCGAGCTTTACGGAAAGCACGCAAGAAACATCATGAAGACCGACGTACACGAGCTTGCAGACAGCTATGAAATGGCTGTGGATCTGCCGGGCTTTAAGAAGGAAGATATCCACGTCGATTTCAAGGAAGGCTATCTGACGGTCCGTGCCGAAAAGGGCGTGGAAAAGGAAGAAAAGAGAGAAAAGAAGGTCATCCGCAGCGAGCGCTATGTCGGTTCGATGAGCCGCAGCTTCTATGTGGGTGAGATTGAGCCCGAATCGATCAAGTGCAAATACGAGGACGGCGTACTGACGCTTTCGTTCCCGAAGGAGAACCAGCCAAAGCTGCCCGAGACGCACGCGATCACGATCGACTGACAACTGACAAAAAAGAAGGGCTGTTCGGAAAGACAAGGTTTGTGCTTTCCGAACAGCCTTTTTGATTGGGTTGCACATCCGTGGAGATTCTTCGACGGCTTCGCCGTCTCAGAATGACAGAGCAAGAGGCCTTGCCGTCTCAGAATGACAAGGTAGAGACTTCGCGTCTTTGAATAACAGGGTAGAGATTTTGCCGTCTCAGAATGACAGGAGAAGAGACAGAAAAAAGCTTGTCATCCTGAACCGCTTGCGGTGAAGGATCTTAGAATAACAGGTCTTTCTTAACAGCCTTTTTTCTATTCTGTCAGAGCTCAATACACGCGCATCGGGACGATCAGATACAGGAACGCGTCGCCCTGCACCGGACGGATGACGCACGGGGAAATCGGGCTGTTGAACTCCAGATAGATCTTTTCGTCCGGAATGTTCTTTAAGATGTTGATGATGTACTTCGGATTGAACGCGATATCCAGCGGATCGCCGACCACACTGACCTCCAGGGTGTCCTCGCCGCGGCCGACAAAGCTCTCCGCGCTCATGGTCAGCGTATCCTCTTCGAAGTGCAGCGTAATGCTGTTGTTGCCCTCGCGCGCGATGAGCTGCGCACGGTCCGTGACGGACAGCAGATCGGAGGTATCGACCAGAACGCGCGTTTTGCATTCCTTCGGAATGATGCGCTTATAGTCGATGTAGTTACCGTCCAGAAGGCGTGCGGTCAGCTTGGTATCGTTGACCTGCACGGTGAGATGCGTCTGCGTCAGCTCGAGCGTGACGTCGCCGTCCGTTTCCTCCGCCATCTTTGCGATCTCGGTCAGCACCTTGCCCTGCACGATCGTATGCATGCGCGGGAAATGCTTTTCGGAATGCATGGACGTCATGGCAAACTGGAACGAGTCGGTGGCGACAAAGGTCATCAGATCGTCCTCCGATTCGATCAGCGTACCGGTCAGGACCGGTCTGGAATCGTCCTGCGAAACCGCAAAGACCGTGTGATCGATCATTTTCTCGAGCGTTTCGGCCGGCAGCACGATGCGGCTTGCTTCGCCCTTTGTACGCATCATCGGGAATTGCTCGAACTCGATGCACTGCAGGCGCTGCTTTGCTCTGCCGCTGCGGATGTGCAGGAGGTTGCCCTCCTGTTCGGCCTCCAGTCTGCCGAGCGGAAGCTTGCGCAGAATTTCCGAAAGGAACTTGCCCTTCAGCACGCATCTGCCCTCCTCTTCGACCGACGCCGGAAGGAAGCATTCCTTTTGGAACATCAGATCGGAACAGGTCAGATGGACGCCGTCCTGCGTGGCTTCGATCAGCACGCCGTCCAGCACGGGCATGGTGGAACGCACGGGCAGCGCTTTTACGACAGACAGTACGCCCATGCTCAGATCTTCGGTTTGCATTGTAAATTTCATAGCTTTCCTTTCTTTCGGTTATCCACCGAACGGCGCATACGCCGCGTTCCGTTTTATAGTATCATTACAGTCGTCGTAGCAGTAGGATATGTGGAAAAGACGGTTAAGTCGTTTTCTGCCCGAACGTCCGCGTTTTTCCCTGTGGGAAATCCGTGGGAAACGCCGTGGAAAAAAACGGCGCTTTTTCGCAGTTTCCACACTTTCCCAATGATACCCAAAGCATCCACTTTACATACCCACAATTTGTGGATGTTCTATCCTTCTCTGATCCGCACGGTCAGGCTGTCGATCGTGTCGCGGAACGAAGCGTCCGTGTCGATCATTTGCTCGATCTTCTGACAGGCGGAGATGGCCGTCGTGTGATCGTTGCGGTCGAACAGCGTTGCGATGCGTTTATACGGAAGACTCAGCATCGTGTGGCAGAAATACATCGCAATCTGACGCGGCATGACGACCTCTTTGTCGCGCCGCTGCGACATCATGCTTTCGAGCGGTACGGAATAGTAATCCGCAACCGTCTCCTTGATGCGGTCCGGCGTGATCTCGATCTCCTTCTTTTTCGGAAGAATTTCCTTCATCGCTTCCTTGGCAAGCGCCATCGTGATCGGGAGACGGCGGATCGTGGCATAGGCGATCACGCGGTTCAGGCTGCCCTCTAACTTTCGGATGTTGTCGACGATGTTTTCCGCGATGTAGTTGATGATATCGTCGCCGATTTCCACATGCTTGTTCTGCGCGCGGTTTCGAAGAATCGCGGTACGCGTTTCAAGATCGGGCACCTGAATATCCGCAACCAGACCCCATTCAAACCGCGAGGAAAGCCGCTCCTCGAGCGCTTTGATCTCCTTCGGCGGACGGTCGGAGCTGATGACGATCTGCTTGCCGGCGTTGTGCAGGGTATTGAAGGTGTTGAAAAACTCCTCCTGCACCGCCTGTTTGCCCGCGATGAACTGGATATCGTCGATCATCAGAAGATCCACGTTGCGGTAGCGCTGCCGAAACTCCACATTTTTACCGGCGCGGACCGCCTCGATCATGTCGTTGGTGAACATTTCGCTCGTGACATAGATGATGCGCGCGTCCGGGTTCGCCTGTCTCATGGCATGTCCGATCGCATGCATCAAGTGCGTCTTCCCGAGACCCACGCCGCCGTAGAGAAACAGCGGATTGTACGCCATGCCCGGCGCTTCGACGACCGCGAGACAGGCGGCATGCGCAAAGTTGTTGGATTTGCCGACGACAAAGGTGTCGAAGGTATACTGCGGGTTGAGCGTCAGCGAATTCAAAGGCACATCGTCCGGTGAAACCTGTACAAAATCGCGGCGCTGCGACGGAACGATCATCAGGACGTCGAGAACGTCCGGATCAGCCTTTTGGACCGCGTTGCGGATGTGTTCGCTGTAATATTCGGAAACCGTGTTTTTGATGACGTCGTCCGGCGCTTCCATGATCAGAATGCCGTTTTGTACCGTCACGGGATCGAGAATCTCAATCCAGCGGTGATACGTGACCGGCGAAAGCTGCGCGCGGATGCTTTCCCGCGCAAGCGCCCATGTTTTTTTCAGCTCTTCCATAGAATCCCCAATCTGAACGAAAAGGCAGTTTTTTCTTTCGGTGCTTTTCTACCGCTATTATCATAACAGATTTTTTCGCAAAAGAAAAGGGGAAAAACAAAGATTCCGTCTTCCTTTCCGGCATTCGGTGAATTGAAATTACGGCAAATAGTACAAAGGATTATACGGGATGCCGTCGATGTGCAGCTCGTAATGCAAAACCGCGGATTTCGCGCCTTCCTCGGCGGGCAGGTAGGCAACGACCGCGCCGCGCGCGACGTGCTCAAAAAGCTCGACCGCAGCTCTGTCGCAGGAAGCAAGACGCGACACAAACCCGTTTTCGTGCCGGATTTCAATGACAAAGCCGTATCCGGCGCGTTCTCCGCAGAAAATGACCGTGCCGCTCTCGGGCGCGACGATGCGCGAGCCTGCCGCCGCGGTATAGTCGACGCCGTAATGCATGACGCCGTAGCGCGTGCCGAAAAAGGCGGTTTTTGTGCCGCGGACCGGTTCGACAAACGACAGCGCGCCGGCCGGTTTGCCCATGACGCCTTCGGTTTGAGACGGCTCTCTGTCGGGCTGCGCGCTCCGGTATGTGCCGACGACGACGGAACGCGACGAACCGGTCGTGATCTGCCGCCGCAGCGTCTCGACGTCGGCGCTGGCATAGCCGTCCTTGTAGATGGTTTCCGACAGCACCAGCGTACGCTTCGGCGTTCCGATCCTGCGGATCAGGCGCGTGCCTTCGGGCAGCAGCGCGCTTTGTTCGGTGACGGTTTCCACATCCTCCTCTTCGATCTTGACGCGCTCGACTGTGCGCTGGACGGAGATCAGGGAGCGGTTTTTGTTGAGCTTATTGAGCGCTTCCTCAAAGGAAAGGTAATCGACCGTCCCGTCGGCCGGTACGGTGGAGAGCGAAGAAACGAGCGTTGCTTTCAAAAGGATGCAGTTTTCCTCCACACCCTCGTTGGCGCATTGCTGATAGTAGGTCTTCACAAGCAGCTCCGCGCTCTCGCGGCTGTCGAGCGCAAACAGCGCGACGCCGTCCGAAAGCAGATTGACCGCGCCCTGCGGAAGCGCAGGCGGGGGCGTCCGCCGTATCGCCGTCGGGAGGGGCGTCTGGACGATGATCTCCTCCTGCTCTTCCATGCCGGGTGTCGGCGTTATATAAATGTGAGGCTCTGCATACGCGCTCTTCGGCTTTTGGAGATTGGGCAGAAGCAGAAGGACGCCGATCAGGACAGCCAGCGACACCGCAAAGAAGCCGAGGATGACAAGGCGCAGTTTGGTTTGCTTCATACCGTTCTCCTTTCCTTTTTTCCGAGTATACCATACTTTGTTCCAAAAGGAAAACGATCCGGAAAACTTTTACGCTCTTTTCATAAAAAAAACAAGAACTTATGGTTTCAAATTGGAAAAATATATGGTATGATATTATTGAATGAATATAGACCGGTCGATCGGATGATCGTCCTGTCGAAAATAAGAGAGGTGTAGCGGATGTCACATTTGACGGATGAAGAACTCTACTATTTCAATGAGGGTACGACGCTGACGGCGTATCATTCTTTAGGCTGCCATCTGGTGGAACACAACGGGGAGCAGGTGTGGCGATTCGCGGTTTGGGCGCCCAACGCGCGCGGCATCTCGGTCGTCGGCGACTGGAACTACTGGAACGCGGATGCGGATCGCATGACGCCGGTCGGCACGACGGGTGTGTGGGAAATTTTGATCGGCATCGCAAAGGAAGGCATGCTCTATAAGTACGCGGTCAACGGCGCGGACGGCTCTGTGATGATGAAGGCCGATCCATATGCGCAGCGCTGCGAGCCGAAGGGCACGGCCTCCATGGTATATGAGGCAAAGCCGTTCCCGTGGACCGACGAAGCCTATCTTTCGAAAGGGAACAAGCGGCACAACGCGCCGATGAACATCTATGAATGCCATCTCGGTTCGTGGAAGAAGGGGCTGACGTATCGCGATCTTGCGACGGAGCTGGTCGATTACGCGGTGGACATGGGATATACGCATCTCGAGTTCATGCCGCTGATGGCGTATCCGTTCAATCCGAGCTGGGGCTATCAGGTCACCGGCTACTATGCGCCGACGACGCGCTACGGCGCGCCCGATGACCTCAAATATCTCGTCAACCGCGCGCACGAAAAGGGCATCGGCGTCATCATGGACTGGGTTCCCGCACATTTCACGCGCGACAGCTACGGGCTTGCACGGTTTGACGGCACGCCTACCTATGAGCATCCGGACTGGCGGCGCTCCGAAATGAAGCAATGGGGCACGCTGCTGTTTGATTACGGCCGCACGCAGGTGCAGAGCTTCCTTGTATCCAATGCCTGCTACTGGCTCAAGGAGTTCCATTTCGACGGGCTCAGAGTCGACGCGGTAAGCTGCATGCTCTATCTCGATTACGGCCGCAACGACGGCGAGTGGCTGCCGAACATGTACGGCGGCCGCGAAAATCTCGACGCGATTGCGCTGTTCAAGAAGATCCATGAGGCGATCAATGAGATTCCGGGCAGCAAGATTCTGATCGCGGAGGAGAGCACGGCGTTCCCGTGCGTGACCGATAAGCACGGCGAAAGCCTCGGCTTCGATTACAAATGGAACATGGGCTGGATGAACGATATGCTCACCTACATGCACATGGATTCGCTGTACCGCAAGTGGCATCACGACAAGCTGACGTTCTCGCTGATGTATGCCTTCTCCGAGCACTACATTTTGCCGTTCTCGCACGACGAGGTCGTACACGGAAAGCTGTCGATGCTCAACAAAATGCCGGGCGATTACTGGCAGAAGTTTGCGCAGCTCCGTCTGCTGTATGCGTATCAGATGGCGCATCCGGGCAAGAAGCTGACGTTCATGGGCATGGAGATCGGACAGTTTATCGAATGGCGGTTCGACGAGTCGCTCGACTGGCTGCTGCTCGGGTATCCGAAGCATGCGGAGATGCAGCGCTTTGTAAAGGAGATCAACCACTTCTATCAAAAAACGCCGCAGCTCTATGAGCGGGACGGCGACTGGAACGGCTTTGAATGGATCGCGGTGGACGACGCCGTGCATTCGATCGCCGCATTCGTCAGAAAGGATGAAAAGGGCGATCCGATCCTCTGTGCGTTCAACTTCACGCCCGTTCCGTGGGACGATTACACCTTGGGCAGCGAGCAGGACGGCACCTATACGGAGATCTTTTCGACCGACGCGCCGTACTTCGGCGGCGCGGGGCTGCACTACAACAAGCCCGCGCAAACGGTCGAAGAGTCGTTCGATAAGTTCCACCATCGCGTCCATGTCAAGCTGCCGCCTTACGGCGCGGTCTTCTTCCGGTTTACACCGAATCGCAAACACAAATAGACGAAAGGAGCGCATTCATGAAAAAAAGAATCGTTTGCATGCTGCTTGCGGGCGGGCAGGGCAGCCGGCTCGGGGTATTGACCTCGAATATGGCAAAGCCGGCCGTGCCGTTCGGCGGCAAATTCCGCATCATCGACTTTCCGCTGTCTAACTGCGTCAATTCCGAGATCGATACGGTCGGCGTTCTGACGCAGTACCGTCCGTTGGCGCTGAATTCCTATCTCGGCACGGGCCAGCACTGGGATCTCGACCGCAACAACGGCGGCGTGTTTGTGCTTCCGCCTTACATGACCGAGGACACGGGACGCTGGTACAGTGGCACGGCAAACGCGATCTGGCAGAACCGTTCCTTCGTCGATCAGTATGACCCCGACTACGTGTTGATTCTGTCGGGCGATCATATCTACAAAATGAATTATATGAAGATGCTGCGCTTCCACGTCGATCACGACGCGGCTGCGACGATCGCGGTGCTGAAAGTCCCGATGGAGGAAGCACACCGGTTCGGCATCATGAACACCGACGAGAACGGCACGGTCGTATCGTTTGAGGAAAAGCCGAAAAATCCGAAGAGCAACAACGCCTCGATGGGCATCTATATCTTCAATTGGAAGAAGCTGCGCGCATACATGGAGCGCGACGACGCCGACCCGCGCAGCGAAAACGACTTCGGCAAGAACATCATTCCCAACATGCTGAACGCCGGCGAAAAGCTGGTGGCGTATCCGTTCGAGGGCTATTGGAAGGACGTCGGAACGATCCAGAGCCTGTGGGAAGCAAACATGGACATGCTCGGCGAAGATCCGGTGCTGGAGCTCAACGATCCCTCGTGGCGCATCTATACGCGCAACCCGGTCATGGCGCCGCATTACATCGACACGACGGCCGACGTCAAGGATTCGCTCGTCACCGAAGGCTGTGTGGTGCGCGGAAAGGTGCGGCATACCGTGCTGTTCTGCGGCTCAACCGTGCTGAAAAAAGCCGAGGTGCAGGATTCGGTCGTGTTCCCGGGCGCGGTGGTCGGCGAGGGCAGCGTCGTGCATAAGGCGATCCTCGGCGAAAATGCGATTCTGGGCCAAAACGTACGCGTCGGCGAACCGCCTGCGGAAGGCGAGGTTGTGGACAACCGGCTCACCGGCGATATCGCTTTGATCGGCAGCGACGTCACGATCCCGGACGGTACGGTCATTCCGCGCGGCGCGGTTGTGACGCAGCAGACGCTCGACCAGTTTGTAAAGGGAGGGAAAAACGTATGATCCAGGATGCATTCGGCTTGATCTTTACCGGCGAGGGAAACCCCTACATGCGTGATCTCACGCTGAGCCGCGCCGTCGCCGCCGTTCCGTTCGGCGGACGCTATCGCTGCATCGACTTCATTCTGTCCGATTTCGTCAATTCCGGTATCCGCAACGTGGGCCTCATTACACAGCGCAACTATCATTCGCTGATGGACCATCTCGGAACGGGCAAGGAATGGGACTTGAACCGCAAGCGTGACGGCCTGTTCCTGCTGCCGCCGTTTTCGACCAAGGACAACACCGGCGTGTATCGCGGCGACATCGACGCGTTCCATTCGGTCATGCAGTATGTGCGCCATTCCAATCAAAAATATCTGATCCTCTCCGGCAGCCATACGATCTTTAACACCACGTTCGACGCAATTCTCAAGCAGCATAAGGAGAGCGGCGTGGACATCACGCTGATGTACAACGAGGACGACCGGTTCTATCCCGAGGAGCAGAACCGCGATCTCCGGCTGCTGTTCGACGACGGCGACGAGCATGTCGCCGAGCTTGAATGGAATCCGAGGTATCCGCGTTCGAGTTATCGTTTTTGCGAGATTATGGTGATCGAAAAAGCGTTATTTGAGGATCTTGTGGAGGAATCGTATTCGCGCGGGGGCATCGACTTCGTGCGCGAGATCCTTTTGACGCATGTACACAAGCTGAACATCCGCGGCTGGCGCTATGACGGCTATGTGGCGCGCATCGATTCGGTCAACACCTATTTCCAGCACAGCATGGAGCTTTTGAACGCGCCGGAGGCAAAAGATCTGTATAATAAGGATCATCCGATCTACACGAAGGTCAAGGACGAGATCTCCGCGAAGTACGGCGGGCATGCCGACGTACACAACGTCGTGATGGCGGACGGCTGCTATGTGAACGGAACGGTTGAAAACAGCATTCTGTTCCGCGGCGTCACCGTGGAGCGCGGCGCGGTCGTCAAAAACGCGATTCTCATGCAGGGCTCGGTCGTGCGCGCGGGCGCAAAGCTTGACCACGTCATTCTCGACAAGAACGTTACGGTCCGCGAAGGCCGTACGCTGACCGGATACGAGGGCATTCCGCTCGTATTCCGTAAGAATCTGACCGTCTGAGGACGGAGAAAAGGAGACGAAATGAAGATTTTATTTACCGCAAGCGAGTGCTTCCCATTCATCAAGACCGGCGGGCTGGCGGACGTTGTCGGATCGCTGCCCAAGGAGCTTGTGTCGCAGGGCGCAGAGGTCCGCGTGATGCTGCCCAAGTACCGGCAGATCGAGGATTATTGGATCATGCGGATGGAGCACATCTGCCACTTCAACATGCAGTTCGGCAGCTATTCCGTGTTCTGCGGCGTCGATTCGATTGTGCAGGAAGGCGTGCGGTTCTACTTCATTGACAATCTGGCGATGTTCGGCGGCGACAAGGTCTATACCGGCGACGAGGAGGAAGGCTTCCGCTTTGCGTTCTTCTGCCGCGCGGTGCTCGAGTCCTTTAAGCATCTTGACTATTACCCGGACGTCATTCACTGCAACGATTGGCAGACGGGCCTCATACCGGTGCTTCTGAACGATCAGTACCGGCAGCTCGAGGAATACAGCCATATCCGGACCGTCTTCACCATCCACAACCTGAAATTCCAGGGGCTGTTCGACTGGACGCGCATCAACAGCGTGCTGGGGCTCAACGAGGGCTATTTCTCACCGAACAACCTTGAGTTCTACGGTCTGCTGTCGTTCATGAAGGCGGGTCTCGTCTTCTCCAACCGCATCACGACGGTCAGCCCGACCTATGCCGAGGAGATTCGGACCGGCTATTTCGGCGAGCGGCTTGACGGCCTGCTTCGCGCAAGGCAAAACGTCCTGACCGGTATCTTAAACGGCATCGATGTGATTTCGTTCGACCCGAACACCGACATTCAGATTCCGTATCACTACAACGCCGAGGACCTTTCCGGCAAGAAGCTGTGCAAGGCGGCGCTGCAGGAGGAGCTGGGACTCGAAAAACGTGACGTTCCGCTGATCGGCCTCGTTTCGCGGCTGACCTCGCAGAAGGGCTTGGACCTGATCACCTGCGTGCTCAACGACATCATGCGCATGGATGTACAGATGATCATCGTCGGTACGGGCGATCCGTACTTTGAAAACGCGTTCCGCGATGCGCAGTACCGTTTCCCCGGCCGGTTCGTCACCTGCCTCCGTCACGACGAGAACATGGCGCGCAAGACCTACGCCGCCTGTGATATGTATCTGATGCCGTCGCAGTTCGAGCCGTGCGGCCTCTCACAGATGATCGCCATGCGTTACGGCACGATCCCGATTGTTCGCGAAACCGGCGGGCTCAGAGACAGCGTCCTTCCCTATAACTGGTACACCGACGACGGCAACGGATTCTCCTTCCATGACTACAACGCGCACGACATGCTGCACGTCATGGAGCATGCGGTCGGTTACTGGTACGACTATCGCGACGTCTGGGCGCGGCTCGTCAAGCGTGCCATGAAGACCGATTTCTCGTGGGCGGTCTCTGCAAGAAAGTATATGGAGCTGTACCGCAATCTGCTCGGTATCCCCGAACCCGCTCCGAAACCCGTCCGCCGCAGGATAGCAAAGCCCGCAGCGCCAAAGGCTGCGACTGGCGCGCCGGCAGCAAAACCGGCGGCAGCAAAGAAGCCTGCTTCCAAGAAGAAATCCGAATAAGAATCACAGAAAGAGCCGCAGCCGCGGCTCTTTCAGGCTGTAGTAAAAGGGGTCAGACCGTTTGCGGCGATGTATTGTTAAAGGAATACTGGTTGGAGGAAAAGGCAAGATCTGCCTTTTCTTTTCATTATTTCGCCGCAAACTATCCGCGTTTTCACTCAGTCGCGCTTCCCGCGCGTACCGTCGCGCGTTCGATCGCGCGTCGCCATCTCTTCCTTTACGGCAGCCTGTTCTGCGAAAGCCGGAATCAGGCTTCGCTGCCCTCCCAACGCTGCTTCGCGCGGGCTTCGAGATCGAGAAGCGTCTTTTGCGGATTCTTGACCTTCGCGAGGAAGATCATCGCCGCGATGATGTACGGCTTAAAGGACGCCTGCTTATACAGCGGATCGCGATAGCGGTCGAACACAGACGCCGCAACCTCGCCCGCTTCGCAGGAAACGCCGGTGATATCGGCGGGCAGGCAGTGCAGATACAGCGCGCTTCCATCCTTGGTGAGCTGCATCATTTCCTCGGTGCACTCCCAGTCCTTATGCTCTGCGTTCTGCGCAAGCAAGCGCTTTTCAAGCGCTTTGATGCCCTCAAGATCGCCGTTGCCGTACAGCTCGGTGCGCTCTTCCATCGCCTTAAACGGCGCCCACGATTTCGGATACACGATGTCAGCGTCCTTGAACGCTTCCTTCATGTCGTGCGTGATTCTGAACGTCGCGCCGGATTTTTTACAGTTCTCCTCCGCCACCTTCACAACGTCGTCCATGATCTCGTAGCCCTCGGGATACGCGAGCGTGACGTCCATGCCAAAGCGTGTAAACAGACCCGCAACGCCCTGCGGAACGCTCAAAGGCTTACCGTAGGACGGGCTGTACGCCCATGTCATGGCGACCTTCTTGCCCTTGAGGTTTTTGATTGCTTCATCGAGATCGTCGCTGCCGCCGAGCGTATGGATGCAATGCAGCATGTCCGCCATGCACTGCGTCGGATGGTCGATGTCGCACTGGAGGTTGACCAGCGTGGGCTTCTGCTCGAGCACGCCCGCCTTGTTGCCCTCGGTGACGGCGTTGACGACGTTGTGCATGTAGGTATTGCCCTTGCCGATGTACATGTCGTCGCGAATGCCGATGACGTCCGCCATGAACGAGATCATGTTTGCGGTCTCGCGCACCGTTTCGCCGTGCGCGATCTGGCTCTTGCCCTCGTCGAGATCCTGCACCTCGAGACCTAAGAGGTTGCATGCCGACGCAAAGCTGAAACGCGTACGCGTGGAGTTGTCGCGGAACAGAGAGATGCCGAGGCCCGAGTCAAAGATCTTGCAGGAAATGTTGTTCTCGCGAAGGTGGCGCAGTGCGTCCGCCACGGTGAACACCGCCGCGATCTCGTCGTCGGTCTTTTCCCACGTCAGGAAAAAGTCGCCGTTGTACATTTCATCGAATTTGAGCTGATCCAGCTTGTCGGTGTATTTTTTTACGTTACTCATAGATCCTCCTCATCAATCGTTTGCAAACTTGGTATCGGTCTTGCCCGCGCGGTATTCGGTGACGTCGTCGGTGCGGTTTTCGGGCTTATAGCACATCGGAACGGCTGCGTACAGCGCTGCGCAGGTCACAAGGTCCTGCTTCCATGTGATCTCGTTCGGCGCATGCGCCTGCGACTCCGCGCCCGGCCCGAAGCCTACGCACGGGATGCCGTAGCGGCCCTGAATGGAAACGCCGTTGGTCGAGAACGTCCATTTGTCGATCAGAGGACGGTTTCTCAGATGCATTGCGCTTTCATGGCCGATGCGCCTGTCGCCGAACAGGCCCTTGTGCGCGTCGACGAGCGCCTGCACGTGCGCCGCGTTCTCCTTGTTGATCCACGTCGGGAAATAGCACTCCGTCTCATACTTGAGGCCCGTCCATGCCGGGCGGTCGTACATATACATCGAAACCTTGACGTCGTCGCCGTACTTTTTGCATGCCGGGAGATTGCGGATCTCCTGAAGGCACGAATCCCATGTTTCGCCTGCGGTCATGCGGCGGTCGAGCGAGACTGCGCACGAATCCGCCACCGCACAGCGCGACGGCGAGGTGTAGAAGATCTGCGAACAGGTGATCGTGCCGCGGCCTAAAAAGCGCGCATCCTCCCAATGCTCGGGGTTGTACTTCGGATCGAGCATCTTGACAAGGCCCTTGATCTCGTCGGCGTCGGTTGCCGTGTTCTCGTTGAGCGCGCGTACTTCGCGCAGAATGTCCGCCATCTTATAGATCGCGTTGTCGCCGCGTTCCGGCGCAGAGCCGTGGCAGGAAACGCCCTTGACGTCCACGCGGATCTCCATGCGTCCGCGATGCCCCCGGTAGATGCCGCCGTCGGTCGGCTCGGTGGATACGACGAATTCCGGCGTGATTCCGTCTTCCTTATGGATGTACTGCCAGCACAGACCGTCGCAGTCCTCCTCCTGTACGGAGGCGACGACGAGGATCTTGGTATCTTCTGGGATCAGATTGAGGTCCTTCATGATCTTCGCGCCGTACACTGCCGAAACGACGCCGCCCTCCTGGTCCGAACCGCCGCGGCCGTAGATGATATCGTCGGTTTCGTAGCCCTTGTAGGGATCATGCTCCCAGTTTACAATGTTTCCGATGCCCACGGTGTCGATGTGTCCGTCGAACGCGATGATGCGGCTGCCTTCGCCCATCCAGCCCAATGCGTTGCCTTCGGGATCGATCTCCGCTTTGTCGAAGCCGAGCGTTTCCATCTCGGCGATCGTGCGGCGAATGACGCCCTCTTCCTCGCAGCTCTCGCTGGGAATCGCGATCAGATCACGGAGAAACTTGGTCATTTGCGGCAGATAACCCTGCGCCGCCCGTTTGATTGCTTCAAAATCCATATCTGCTTCCTTTCTGTTTATTGCATCTGTTCGTTGGTATTGCTTGCGTCAATGTAGGAGTAGAGCGTGTATTTGCTGATGCCGAAATACTTCGATACCTTATCGCCGCTGCGCGTGACGAGAAACGCGCCGGCTTTGTTGAGATAGGCGATCGCCGCGATCTTATCCTCCTTGGACATCATCGCCACCGGCTTGCCGACCAATTGCACCGACTGCTCGATGAGATCGTCCAAAAGCTCGTTGACCGACTGCGGAATGCGCTCCGGCATCTTGCGGTCCGCCTTGTGCTGCAGGATCGATTCGACCGCACGCTCCGCCATCAGAAGCTCCGTCACGTCATAGTTGATCGAAAACACGCCCTCCGGAACGCCGTTTGCATCGCGGATATAGACCGTAGAGGATTTCAGAATGCGCCCGTCGTGCGTTTTCATCAGATACCCTGAGCTGTCCTGCAGCTTATCGGGATCGGTTTCCTTCAACGCTTCCAAAACGATGCGGCTCGGCCCGTCGCCCACCCGGCGGTGCGAAACATGTCCGTTTTCAATCACCGCGATCGTGTGGTCCGGATCGCCCTTCAAATCGTGGACGACCACTTCACAGCTTTCGCCGAACTGCGTTGCGATCGCTTTTGCAAGTCTCCCGTAAAAGTCGAGATCCATTCGCCGTTCCTCCCATTTTTCTTATCTTCATTATAAACCATTCTCCCTCGATTACAAGAGGAAACAAAAATAATTTTTGATTTACAAAAGATTTTTTGCCTTCCCTTGCCGCCGTTCGGAAAAATCTCGCCAAGCTGTTGCAAAGCTGCGGAAATTGCGATATACTATCGGTGAATTTCAGCAAAGGAGATACCGAAATGGAAGACGAAAGAGATCTTGTCACCTTCACCGATGAGGAAGGCAACGAGTTTGACCTTGAGGTCATTGATTATTTTGAGCACAACGGCAAGGAGTACGCAGTGCTCGTAGACGCAGATCTGCCCGAAGATCCGGAAGAGGACTTTGAGGTCTGCATCATGGAGATCGTCGTCAACGAAGAGGAGGACATGGAAGAATTCGTACCCGTGGCCGACGACCTTCTCGACGAGCTGTTTGCGATCGCCGAAAAACGCATGGAGTGCTGGGACTGCGACGCAGACGACTGCGAAGGCTGCGAAAAGACCGAAGAGTAAGACAAGTCGAGACCGGCTGTACAGGAACGTCTGTACAGCCGTTTTTTCTTTGCCGAAAAGAGTTTGCAACGGCCGGGTTGTATGATATAATGAAAGGTAAGAACAGAAACGGAGGTGCAAAACTTGGTAAGCAGCAAAGTCGTGGATGCCGTTTTGAACGAAGCGCTCAAAACAGGCGGTGATTTTTCGGAGCTGTATCTTGAAGATACGGAATCCAACACGATGGCCATGATCGACGGCAAGGTGGAAAGCGCGAACTATACGCGCAAGGTCGGCGCAGGCGTACGCGTTCTGAAGGGCACGCGGAGCGCTTATGCGTATTCCGCCGACACCGGCGAGGATGCGCTGATCGCTTGCGCGCGGGCTGCCGCGTCCGCGCTCAAGGGCACAAAGGAATGTGAAGCAAAAGCGATCTCCATCGATCGCATCGGACAATCGTGGGCAAAAATCCCGTTCTCCGAGATCAACAACCAAAAACGGATCGAGCTGCTCCGGCGGGGCACGAAGGCAGCCAAGGCGTATTCGGATGAAATCACGCAGGTCGTGGCGAGCTACATGGACTTTGACCATCGTACATGGGTTTACAACAGCGAGGGCGTGCATGCCGAAGACCGCCGCCCGCGCGTGCGCACGGCGATCCAGTCCGTCGCAATGGCGAACGGCGAAGCGCAGACCGGCGTTTGCTCTCCCGGCTACGGCATGGGCTTTGAAATCTACCGTGATCGGATCAATATCGAAGACGTCGGCAGAGAATCCGCAAAGACGGCGGTGACGATGCTGCACGCGCCGGAATGTCCGGCGGGCACAGTCCCCGTGGTGATCGACGGCGGCTTCGGCGGCGTGATCCTGCACGAAGCCTGCGTACACGGTCTCGAGGCGACCAGCGTCGGACGCGGCAATTCCGTGTTCTGCGGCAAGCTCCATCAGCAGATCGCAAGCCCGATCGTCAACGCGGTGGACGACGGCACGTTGCCCGGCGAATGGGGCTCGATGCACTTCGACGACGAGGGCAACCCCGCGCAGCGCAATCTTCTGATTGAAAACGGCATTCTGAAATCGTACCTCGTGGACATTCTCGGCTCGCGCCTGATGGACCATCCGGTCACCGGCAGCGGCAGACGGCAGGATTACACCTATGCGCCGACCTCGCGCATGACCAACACGTTCTTTGCGCCCGGCAAGGACGATGAGGAGGAGATGCTCCGCACGATGGGCGACGGTTTGTTTGCAGCCAAGATGGGCGGCGGCTCCGTCAACCCGCTGACCGGCGAATTCAATTTTGCCGTCAGCGAAGGCTATTGGGTGAAGGACGGCAAGATCCTCTGCCCGGTCCGCGGCGCAACGCTGATCGGCAAGGGCGCGGAGGTTCTGATGAAGATCGACCGCATCGGCAGAAACATGTGGATGGCTCCCGGCATGTGCGGCTCGCAATCGGGCAGCATTCCCACCAACGTCGGTCAACCCAGAATCCGTGTAGCCGAGATTGTTGTCGGCGGCAAAGGAGGTGCATTATGATGACATTTGAACAGTTCAAGGACGCTTGTTTTGCGATTGCGCTCGAGCAGGGCTGCGACAGCGCGGAGGTCTATGCAACTTCTTCCGACGGATTCTCGGTCAACGTGCTGGGCGGCGAGATCATCAAGTATTCCGTGGAACGCAACACCGGCTGCAATCTGCGCGTGCTGTTTGACGGCAAGAGCGGCTATGCCTACACCGAAGTGTTCGAAGATCCGCAAAACCTCGTCGCGCACGCGATCGACAACGCCAAGGCGATCGAAAACACGGACGCCAACCCGATGCAGGGCGCTTGCGAGTACCCCGCAATCGAGCAAAAGCCGAATCCCTTCGTCGATCTGCCGGAGGAAGAAAAGATCCGCATTGCGCTCGACATGGAGCGCGATACGCTGGCCTACGATCCGCGCGTCAACCGTATGGAATACTGCTCGGTCGACACCGGCGTTCTGAAAACGCATATTTACAATACGCTCGGTCTGCATGCGGACAGCGAAAACCGCGTCGCCTATTCGATCGTCGGCCCGATTCTCAAGCAGGGCGACGAGGAGCATTGCAGCTACGCGTTCAAGATCGGACCGGACGCCGCGGACTACGGCAGCATCATCAAGGAGAGCGTGGAAAACACGCTGATGCAGTTTGACGCATCGGCCGTCGATTCCGGCGAATACCGCATTCTGCTGCGCAACGACGCAGCTGCGGATCTTCTGCAGGCGTTCTCTTCCCTGTTCTATGCGAGCCGTGTACAAAAGGGGCTGTCGCTTTTGGCCGGAAAGCTCGATCAGCCGATCGCAAGCCCTGCGGTGACGATCATCGACGATCCGTTTGAGCCCGATAATCCGCGCGCATTTGACGCGGAAGGCGTTCCCTCCGTGGTGACGAACGTGGTGGAAAACGGCGTTTTGAAGAGCTATCTGTACAATCTGAAATCCGCGCAGAAGGACGGCGTCGCTTCCACATCCAATGCCGGCCGTGCGGGCGCTGCCGCGCCGGTTGAAACTGCGCCCAGCAATTTCTACCTTGTCAAAGGCGAAAAGAGCTTTGATCAACTCGTCGCCGCGCTCGGCAGCGGTCTGATCATCACGGAGCTGAGCGGTCTGCATGCGGGTCTGAACCCCATCAGCGGCGACTTCTCGCTGATTGCACGCGGACTGCTTGTGGAGGACGGAAAGATCGTGCGCTCGGTGGATCAGATCACCTGCGCCGGAAACTTCCTCACGCTGATGCAGAACATCGAAAACGTCGGAAGCGATCTGCGCTTCGGCATTCCGGGCTTCGGCCGGGTCGGCTGCCCGAGTCTCTTGATCCAAAAGCTCATCGTCTCCGGCAAATAAGGACAACACAAAATCCCGCACCGTGCTGATGCGGGGTTTTTCTTTTTGGGAATTATTTGTTTTCTTCCAGCAGTGCTTGGAAGGCCGGAAGGCTTCTCAGGATCATGTCGTGGCTCACGCAGGTGGAGAGCCGCATGTATCCGGGGCAGCCGAACGGATCGCACGGCGGAAGCAGAATGTCGAATTCCTTCGCCTTTTCGGAGAACTCCATCGACGTGCCATATGGCGTTTTCAAAAGCATGTAGAATGCGCCGTGCGGATAAATACAGGTATAGCCCATGTCCGTCAGCGCTTTGTAAAGCGTTTTGCGGTTTTGGTCATACGCCTCGATATCCGGCATCAGATGGCAGCAGGTCTCCACGATATACTGCGACGTCGTCGGCGCGCAGATGTGACCCAAAGCTCTTGCAGAGCCCGCGACGGCGTTGAAGAGATCGGCGCTGTCGGCGCAGCGATCCGGCACGAACACGTATCCGATACGCTCGCCCGGAAGGCTCAAAGACTTGGACCACGAATAGCACACTACGGTGTTTTCGTAGATGTTCGGGATGAACGGCGTTTCATAGCCGTCGAACACGAGCTCACGGTAGGGCTCGTCGGCGATCAGATAGATCGGATGGCCGAATTCGGCGCTCTTTTGGCGCAAAAGCTTTGCAAGCGCTTCCAACGCTTCCTTTTGATACACGACGCCGGACGGGTTGTTGGGCGAATTTATGATGATCGCCTGTGTGTGCTTCGTAAAATACGGCTCGATCTCCTCCGCATGCAGATCGAAATCGGACGTGTTCGCCGGAACAACGACGACCTTGCCGCCGACCGCATGGATGAACGTCTGGTATTCGGGGAAGTACGGCGCAAGGATGATGTATTCCGCACCGGGAACGCACATTGCCTTCATCGTCGCCATCAGTGCAGGAGCCGCTCCGCAGGTCACAAAGATATTCTGCGCCCTTGCGCCGCAGCGGAATCGTTCGTCCAGGTTCTTTGCGATCGCCTCGCGCACGCTCATTGCGCCGGTGGCGGACGTATAGCCGTGGATCTTCACCGTATCCTTGCGCTCCGCAAGCCGGCGATACGCTTCCTGCACTGCGTCAGGCGCGGGTACAGACGGATTGCCGATGGAAAAATCGTAGACGTTTTCCGCGCCGACTTCAGCCTTGCGCTTCAGACCGTACTCAAAAAGCTCACGAATATTCGCGCGCTTTGCGCCCAGCTGGACCATTTCGTTGACTAACATTTTCCTACCTCCAAAGTTTTTCCATTACATGCCGCGAGCGACGACCGCGCCGAGAGCGACGGACGCCAGCTTGACCTCCGCGCTGTCCGCGCGGGAAACCAGAACGATCGGAACTTTCGCGCCGACAACGATGCCGGCGTTCATTGCGCCGCCGAAGATCGACATGGCCTTGCCGATGCCGTTGCCCGTCTCGTAGGACGGAACGAGCAGAATATCCGCCTGACCCGCGCCCTTCGCCTCATAATGCTTGTGTTTGCAGGCGGCTTCCGAAACCGCGAGATCGAGGCCGACCGGCCCGTACACATTCATGTTGTACGGCGTCCAGCGGTCAGTCATCTCACTGAGCGTCCTGGCGTCGACCGTGGACTGGATCTTGGGGTTGACGACCTCCGCGCCGCAGATGCATGCCGCGTTGATCTCGTCGTAGCCGAGCGCTTTGAAGACCTTTGCCGCGTTTTCGAGGATCTCCGCTTTCTTTTCCAGATCGGGGAACGTGTTCATGCCGCCGTCGGTGAGTCCCATCATGCGATGGCCCTTCGGCTCATACATCATGACGTGGCTGATGAGCTTGCCGGTTCTGAGTCCCGCCTCGGGCTTCAGCACCGCGCGCATGATGTCGGGCGTGTTCAGAAGCCCCTTCATCAGAAAGTTGGCTTTCCCCTCGGACACGCAGCGAACCGCCTGTTCGGCGCAGTCCACATCGGAATCCGCGTGGATGATCGCAAACGCCTCCGGATCTTCGCCGAGCGCAGAAAGAATCTCTGCGATCTGCGTTTCATGGCCCACCAGAATGGGCTCTGCGATCTTCCGGCGCTTTGCCGCGACAGCTGCCTTCAATACGTCTGCGTCATGCGCAGCCGCCACCGCGATGCGTCCGGAAGCATAGCCCTCGGCCGCCTTGATGATCTCCTGTATCGTCCTCATTCGACCTCTCCCAAATATGTTTTGCATTCGCCGCCGTGCAGAACGCGCAGCGCGCCTTCCGCAAGGCTCTTCATTTCTTCCTCACCCGGGAATCGCAGCACCGGCGCGAGCGGCGCAAGGTATTGATCGAGCTCGTCGCAGAACGCCTTCGAGTACGACATGCCGCCGGTGTACACGATCGCATCCACCTTGAACTTCATGACCGCCGCCATCGCGCCCGCGTCCTTCGCAAGCTGATATGCCAGCGCTTTGAAGATCTTTGCCGCCTCCGGATCGTCGCCGCTCATGGCGCGGTTTTCCACCTCGCGGAAGTCCTTTGTTCCGAG
This sequence comes from uncultured Clostridia bacterium, assembly GCA_937877295.1. The sequence continues at coordinate 108 of CALFIV010000149.1, read as the reverse complement.
GGAGGAATACACGCCGCCCTCCGAGCCGATGAGCTTTTTGATCTCCTTCTTCGTCTTGCCCGAGAAGCAGAGATTGACGACCGCGTTGGTCGGAAGAGATCGGAAGAG
>CALFIV010000148.1 GCA_937877295.1 uncultured Clostridia bacterium | reverse complement strand
AGGTGGTCACGGGCCGCGAGGTCCCAACCAAAAAGCTGCCGCTGGATGTGCACGTGATCGTGCTCAACGTAGGCACCGCCGCCGCGATCGCCGACGCCGGTACCTTTCTCCGCTATCAGGCTTTAGAAGCGGAGTTGATCGGAAAGCCTGTTGAGCAAGTGAAGCGCACGGTCAATGAGATCGTCGAGCGGTTTTTCGGCGAGCTTCACCTCACCCGCGGCAGAGTGTCCGCGGAATACCGCAAGACGGTCTTGATCAACCTGTTCAAGGATTATCTCGCTTCACTGAAATAAAAACCGATTGAACTAAATCGTAACAGTGTCATTCCGAAGAGGGCATTATAAATCACCTTATTTTTCGCCCGATGTGGGAATCCCCTTCCGCTTGCAACCGGCAGTAATAACAAGGGGATTGCCACAGCCTGTCGCTTCGCGACACCTCCCGTTGGAAGGCTACGGGCTTCGCAATGACACTTCTATTGTATCGTTCCGTTAAAGGAGAATACTATGTTTACAGTCAATATCAACGGAAAAGATTATGAATCCGCTCATGATAAAAAGCTGCTCCGTTTTCTGCGTGACGATCTGCGTCTGACCGCCGCCAAGGACGGCTGCTCCGAGGGCGTATGCGGTACCTGTACCGTCCTCGTGGACGGCAAAAAAACCAAGGCGTGCGTTGTGTCCCTGTCAAAGCTACAGGGCAAAAAGGTGCTGACCGTCGAGGGCATCGACCCTGGGGAAATGCGCGTGTATGAGCACTGCTTTGCCGAAGCAGGCGCGGTGCAATGCGGCTTCTGCACGCCCGGCATGGTGATGGCGGCCAAGGCTTTGATCGATCGCGAGCCGAATCCGACAAGCGTGCAGGTCAAGGACGCCATCCGCATGAATATCTGCCGCTGTACCGGCTACAAAAAGATTGAAGAGGCGATTCTGCTTGCAGCGAAAGCATTCCGTGAAGCAGCGTCCGTTCCCAAGCGTACGCTGATCGGCGTTATAGGCGAAAACCTCGATCGCGTCGATGCGCCTTCCAAAGCGCTCGGCGACGCGAAGTATGCGGACGATCTGTATTTTGACGGCATGCTGTTCGGCACGGCGGTGAGAAGCGCGTATCCGCGTGCGCGGGTGCTCTCGATCGACACGGCAGAGGCAAAAGCCGCGCCGGGCGTGGTGTGCGTGCTGACTGCGGAGGATATCCCCGGCACGCAGAAGATCGGGCATCTCAAGCAGGATTATGATGTGATGATTCCGGTGGGGAAGGTCACGCATTTTTTGGGCGACGCGATCGTTCTGGTTGCAGCGGAGACCGAGGCGCAGGCGCGCGCCGCGGCATTGCTTGTCAAGGTTGAATACGAAGAACTGCCGCCCGTGCTCGACATGATGGACGGGCTCAAAGATGAGATTCTGGTTCATGCGTCGAACGGGACAAATGTGCTTTCGCACGAGCATCTTGTCCGCGGAAACGCCGATGAAGCGATCCGTAACAGCAAATATGCGGTGACGCATCACTATTCGACGCCGCCGACAGACCACGCGTTTCTTGAACCCGAATGCGCAGTCGCCATGCGTGAAGGCGACGGCATGCGCATATACTCCGGCGATCAGGGCGTATATCAGACGCGTAAGGAGTGCGCGCAAATGCTGGGATTGCCGCAGGATCAGGTCCGCGTCACGGCTATGATGGTCGGCGGCGGATTCGGCGGCAAGGAGGACATGAGCGTGCAGCATCACGCGTCGCTGCTTGCATGGCATACGGGACGTCCCGTCAAGGTCGCATTTACACGCGCGGAAAGCCTTCTCATCCATCCGAAACGCCACGCCATGGAGATGGAATTCACCACCGCGTGCGACGAGAACGGCTATTTGACCGCCATGAAGGCAACGCTTGTATCCGATACCGGCGCTTACGCTTCGCTCGGCGGTCCGGTCCTGCAGCGCGCTTGCACGCATGCGGCAGGTCCGTATAACTATCAAAATATCGACATCGACGGCAAGGCGATCTATACCAATAACCCGCCGGCGGGCGCGTTCCGCGGTTTCGGCGTCACACAAAGCTGCTTTGCCACAGAGTGCAATCTGAATGAGCTTGCAAAGCTGGTCGGCATTTCGGCGTTTGAGATCCGCTATCGCAATGCGATCCGTCCGGGGCAGGTGCTGCCGAACGGGCAGATCGCCGACGAGACGACGGCATTGGTCGAAACGCTCGACGCCGCACGGCCGATTCTCGAACGCGACCCAAAGGCCGGTATTGCCTGCGCCATGAAAAACGCGGGACTCGGCGTGGGCATTCCCGATACCGGACGCTGCCGCATCGAAGTCAAGGGCGGCGAGCTCTATCTGCATTCATCGGCTGCCTGCATCGGGCAGGGAATGGGCACGGTGCAAACACAGATGGTCTGCGAAATCCTGAATCTTTCGCACGAACGCGTACATTACTGCGCGCCGGATACCGCGCTTGCGCCGGACGCCGGCAACACCACGGCTTCGCGTCAGACACTGTTTACCGGTGAAGCAACGGTTCGCGCCGCAAAGCAGATCAGGGAGGCGCTTGAAAAGGAGGGGTCATGGGAGGCGCTCGAAGGGCGATCATTCCTCGGGGAATACACCGGCATTACTGATAAGCTCGGCAGCGACAAGCCGAACCCGGTCTCACATATCGCCTACGGCTATGCAACGCATGTGGTCGAGCTGAACGACGACGGAACGGTCAAGCGCGTCACTGCCATCCACGATCTCGGCGTAGCGGTCAATCCGCGTTCCGCCGAAGGACAGATTGAAGGCGGCGTGGTAATGGGACTCGGTTATGCGCTGACCGAGGATTTCCCTCTGAAGGATGGAAAGCCAACGGTTGAAACGGTTCTTACCGTTATAGATCAGGACGGACATGTGGGAGAAGATATCTCATCTCTTAGCATGTCAGATAAAGAGTTTAACAAGAGAATTCACGAGATTCAGACGGAATATCGCATTAAGAGATGCGATGTCTCCAGAAAAAATATTGCAGAAAATGTACGGCGAGTTTAGTAATGAGCATTTTTCCACCCCAAATGTATTACAGGAGGTGAAAAAGAATGCAACTAAATTATAAGCCGGCAAGTGATGGCAGGCTTAAAGATGAGTCTGCCATTTATCATGTGGATTCAAATTATCAGATGGAAGAGCTCTCGAAGATCTTTTTATCGCTTAAGGCGAATGTATGTGATCTGAATCCGGCACTTGTAACAAAGTGAATATTACATCGCTTGAGAGCCACTGTTTTAACTCTTCAGAGCCACCTGTTCATGGTATTTTAAAGCTTGAGAGCCACCA
>CALFIV010000147.1 GCA_937877295.1 uncultured Clostridia bacterium | reverse complement strand
GACGATCCTTTTATGCTATTCACGATGCATGAGAACCTGATATCCGTCTGGTAGAATCAGATAGACCGTTTCAACGTCTTGATCCATACACGAAAGCATCGACGTATCCGCGCTATAACGAACGCAAGTACCGCAGCTTGAGGACAGCTTACGCGGAACTGGCCCCAGCTTGCTTGAGACGCTTGCTTTTTTCAATGCACGGTCGGTGAGCAATGCGGCTGCATGCGTGTAAAATGTCGCGATATAGTTCATTTCCAAAGCGTCATGCGATAGTCGCCCGCTTTTTCCTCCGTACGCACTTCATAATGCTGTGACGCTGCAAAGCGCGTGATGTTTCCGACAGCGGTTATGTTGTCTACAAGGACCTCGATCGTTTTCGGCTGATTCTTTTTGACTTCGCGCTGCACCATCAAAACTGGCATCGGACAGCTCAAACCTCTTGCATCAATCATGAGAACCTCCTTATGCTTTTTGTCTCTTTGTGTTGAAAATCGCAATCAACGTAAAGATCACGATTGCCGCAATCAAAACGATCAACGCATTCTGCGATGCTCCGCCGCGAACAAATTCGCCTGCTTCATTGATGGCATCGGCTTTGCCCGCAAGACCGAAATTATGTGCGATTGCAGCGCCTGCAAGGTATCCGAGCACCGTAATGCCTGAATCGCTGTTGCCCTCGCCGGTCAAAATCAACTGGCGAAGCGGGCAGCCGCCAAGCAGTACTGAACCGTATCCGACAACGAGCATGCCGAGGAAGTTCATCCATCCGTCGGAATGTGCCACAGGCTGCGGGGAAACTGCACCGTCTGCCCCCTTAATCACAAATCCAAAATTCACACCGCCGTTGACAATCAGGTTGCCAACAAGAACCGCAACAATGATCGCCGCAAATCCGGAGATCAAACGGAAGTCCTTGAACATGACAACGTCGCGGATGCCTCCCGCCATGCAAAGACGGGACTGCTGGCAAAGCGCGCCGATGACCAATGCAATGCCGAGTGCAATCAGCCAGTATGCATGCATGCTGCCCGGTCCTTTTTCGCTTTGCGCAAAAAGACTTGTAGTCAGCGAGAGAACCAAAAGCACAACTAATACAATCGGGAACACCAATGCTTCCACGCCGCTTTGCTTATATGCGCGGTTTAATGTGAAACCAAATCGCAGTGGGAATGTTCCGATGACAATACCGACGATGAAGCCTAGCAAGCCAACCAGCGCATTCAGATCGCCGCCGCCGATACGGATCACCATACGCAGTGGGCAGCCGAGGAATACAAGCGCGCCGATCATTACGAATACGCCAATGATGAATCTGGTGATTGGGGAAGATCCGCCTGTCGGTCTCCATTCTTTTTTAAACATTGCCATCAGCATAGCGCCGACGACAAGTCCCACAATCTCTGGACGGAAGTACTGAACAACTTCTGCACGGTGAAACAGTGTCGCGCCGCTGATATCACGCAAGAAACACGCGATGCAGAACCCCATGTTTTTCGGATTGCCAAGCTTGGAAAGGATAACCGCCGCTGCACCAATCAAAAGACCGGTTAGAATAACGATTCCATATCCGCTCATAAAGTGCTTGAATCCGGACTGTTTTGTTTTCTCCATTTCTCATATCCTCCTTTTGATACGTTATTCCCTTGCGCGGATAACGATCTGATGTTATAATACCATACAGAACCGTTATTTGCAAGCGAGGATAACGAACAATATGAAAACAATCTATCTTGATAACGCTGCCACAAGCTTTCCGAAGGCGCACGGTGTATCAAATGCTGTCAAAGCCTTCTTGGATGAGACCTGTACGAACATCGGACGAGGAAGCTATATGCGCGCACAGGAAGTCGGACTTCAGGTGATTGAAACACGAGGACAAATTAAAACACTGTTTGACTGCCCTTCCGCGAAGCATATCATTTTTACAGGCGGCATGACAGCGTCTCTGAATACCGTCATCAAAGGCTTTGTTCGCCGAGGTGACAAAGTTCTCATTTCTTCAATGGAACACAATTCTGTTGTGCGGCCGTTGGTACAGATCGGCGCAGAAATTGTTCGCATTCCGGCGTCTACGGACGGAAGTTCCGATCTTGCAAGCGTGCCCGAGAATCTTTCCGATTTTCGCATGTGCATACATACGCATGCTTCCAATGTATGCGGGTCGATTCAACCGATTTTGGAGCTCTCAAAGCGGTTGAAAGACGCAAATGTTCCGTTAGTGTTGGATGCAGCGCAAACTGCCGGACATTTTCCGTTTTCAATGAAACAATTAAACCTTGCAGCGCTTTGCATGCCTGCGCACAAAGGCCTTTTAGGACCTCAGGGACTTGGCATTCTGTGCTTGTCTCCGGCTTTTGCAGACTGTCTCGAGCCGTTGATCAGCGGCGGAACAGGCTCATTTTCACACAGTGAACAGATTCCCTCCCTGTACCCGGATCGGCTTGAAGCGGGAACGCTCAATCTCCCCGGTATCATTGGTTTGCATGCAGCTCTTTCCTCTGCAGATTTTCAAAAAGCACGTTCACATGAATTGCAACTGATGCAGCATTTTCAGAATTTGATTGTCAATATACCGCAAATACGAATCCCGGGAGCACTTGATCTGGAGCGCCGCGTGGGCGTCTATTCAATCGATTTTATCGCACATGATAATGCGGAGATCGCAGACCGTTTGGAAGCGGAATTCGGAATTCTGACAAGATGTGGCTTGCATTGTGCACCGGATGCGCATCGGTCTCTCGAAACGTTTCCGAACGGTACGGTGCGATTCAGCTTTTCGCCCTTCACATCGGAAGACGAACTAAAGCAAACGGCCCATGCAATTCGTATTCTTGCCGAATAAAATATATAGTTTTCAGAGAGCCGTTCGCGGCGCTTTATTCTTGCAGGAAACTGGAAATCGTTGTATAATTCTTCTGAAACCGAAGGAGGTATATTATGAAAGAGATTCAAGTTGCTATTTGGGGATTCGGCGCAATGGGCAGCGGCATTGCCAAGGTTCTGCTCGGGAAAAAAGGCATTGCAATTACGGGCGTCTGCGACATTCATCCGAATCGTGTCGGTAAAAGCATTTATGATCTGCTG
>CALFIV010000146.1 GCA_937877295.1 uncultured Clostridia bacterium | reverse complement strand
GGTTTACAGCGATCCGTCCCGCATCACGGGACTCGTTGAGCCGCTGACGGCCTCCGAAATCAAGGAGCTCGAAAAGGCGCGCACGCACGCACTGAACCGTCTGGGCAGCGTGCCGGGGATTCGATTGATCGACGGAGAATAAAACAGAGCGCCGGACGAACCGGCGCTCTTTTTCTGTCCTTTTAATGCCTGTGAAAGAGATCCTTACGCTCGCCATTGGACTGCGGAAGCGCGGCGCGGATGGTGTCCGCACGCTCCTGCACCCGCGCGGGCAGCGCGGCAAGCTGCGAATACACGTTGTGCCATTGGCTGATCGACTGGAAGAAATCATCCGAGCCGGTCAATTGCCGCGGCTTGCGGTAACGCTCGCGGTCCTGCAGGATTTGCGAATAGCGTTCGACTGCGTGTTTGACGCTGTCGTCCCATGAGAAATACAGCTCGTTCATCGCGCGATCGCCCAAGCTCCTCAGCGCGGCGCGGCGTTCATTCATTTGATAAAGTACATTCGCCATGGATTCGGCGTGTTCCTCGATCAACAGCCCGTTCTGTCCGTCCGTTACGCCCTCGGCCGCACAGCTTCCTTTGACGAGCACGCTCGCAAGTCCGTTGGCCGCAGCCTCGCGCACGACGATGCCGTTGGTGTCGAAGGTGGAGGGGAAGAGGAACAGATCGCACGCGGCATAGATCGCCCGCAGCGTGTCGCGGTCACGGATCGCACCCAAGAACCGGCATTCGCTGTCGAGCGCAAGAGAATGCCGGTAGGCTTCGATTGCCTTGCGGTCCATACCGTCGCCGACGAACACCGCCGAAAAGCGTTTGCCTGCGTTTTTCAGCATGCGCAGCGCGTCGAGAATGATCCGGAGTCCCTTATACCACATCATGCGGCCGACAAACAGATACGTCGTTACGTTCGGATCGAGTCCGTAAGCCTTGCGTACCGCTTCGACCGCCGCATCGGAGGCACGGCCTTTCGGCATATCCACGCCGTTCGGCATAACGATATAGTTGCCTTCATAGCCGATCGAACGCAGATTCTGTCCCGCGCCTTCGCTGACGACCCATACGTCGTCGCAGGCGGCGATGTTGTCGACGATGATCTTCAAAGCGGCGTCCTGCAGCAGCTTCGCCCGCACCGCCTTGCGTACGTCCACGTCGAATTTGGTGTGGTAGGTAAAGACCACCGGCACGTCGCGCTTTTCGCGAACCACACGGCAGAGCAGAGTTGAAACAAATGGACAATGCACGTGCATCAGATCCATATCGAGCTGCATGACGCGCTCGAGGACCTTCGGGTCAAACGCATTGCCCGTGCGGTAGCCCACCAGCTTGGTTGTGTCCACGCTCGCGTAGCGGATCACCTCGTACGGATAGTCGTCGGTCACATCCGGATAAGACGGCGTCACGACCGTGGCCTTGCCGTACTGTGCGCTGATGATATCGGCATAGTTTTTCATGACGTTCGCCACACCGTCCAGCATGGGCGGGAATGAATCGTTTAACAAGCAAACATGCATATACAGCCGCTCCTTTCGTTGGATGATTTGTATTATATCAAAACTTTTTCCGGTTGCAACCGATCTTCAAAGATTCCGCAACTTTGTTACAATTTCGACATGGTTTGCAAAGAAAAACCGCGCCGGAAAGCGCGGTTGTGATGATTGACAGGCTGCGGTCAGCTGCGCGGGACTTCGTGTTCGCTGGGCGCGGTCACCGTGCCGACGAACAGCAGCGTGCCGTCGAGGCTTTCGATCGCGAAGAGGAACGGGCGGGTCAGGTGGAAGTCGAGCGTCTCGAGCTGGACCGGATTGAAGAACGAAGTCGTCCTCATGGAAACCATCGTGTAGGCCGCAGCTTCAACGCCGTTTTCATCGACGCCGATGAAGGATTCCTGCAGTACGCTGTCGATCATACAGTTGGCGTCAGACATGCCGGAAAAGTCCGCAGCAGGCGTAAAGCTCAGCTCCAGGCCCATCGCCTCCAGCACTTTCTCGAGCGCCATCCGGTCGTTGAATTTGAACTTCGGGATACGGAGACTGACGTTGCAGGTCTTGTTGACGCCTGCCGTCAGCAGCGTTTCGATCGCTTCGGGGCTGCCGAGCAGCACGGCGAGATCGATGCCTTCATCCGGGAGCACGAACGTCATATAGCCTATGCGGTTCAGCCGCACCGAATAACGCAGCCAGCCGTCGCCCTGCACGAGCACGGTGTTGTTGTCGAGACGCCGCATGAAATCGGCGTTGATCTCCTGCGCTTCGCCCGTATCGGCGTTGATTCCATAGAAGGTATCCTCCTCGGTGTTTTCGGGCGCGAATACATCCGACCAGCCGTCTTTCAGATAGATCGTATTGATCAGCACGGCGAGCGTCGACGGATCGAAATTCAGAGCACTGGGCTGTACGTTGATCTTTCCGCGGGTCTGCGTGTTGATCCAGTCCGCGATCTGCATAGCCGCAGACAGCGTGCCGAACCGGACCGTGTTCGCCTCGGAACGGTAGGCGTCCGCAAGCACGGCGAGGTAGTCTTCCCGGAAGGTCACCGGCGTGCCACCGATCTCCTCCGCCATCCAGAGCGAATTGTGAATGTCGAGCACGCTGCCGCCGGCATCGAGGGAGAGCGTTTCCAAAAGCGCTGCGCATACGCCGCGCAGTTCTTCGAGCGAAGCGCAGCCCAAAAGCTTCAAAAGCTCCGCCTGCGTATCGCCGTTTGCGCCTTCGGCCACCATCGCCATCGCAAGATAGACGCTGATCGGCGAGAGATTGCGGTTCTGCGTGCCGTCGATCAGCGCTGCGGACAGCGTGTCGCAAAAATCGCCGTAGCCGCCGATCTCGGGGATGTCGGCAGCAACCGCCGGCGCGTCCGTCGGCACATCCGCCGGATTGTCGGTATTGGGTGCGTCGATGCGCGCCGTGCATGCGCACAGCAGCGCTGCAAATACGATACAAAGCAAGCGTTTCATAAGCTTGACTCCTTTCCTGTTTGCCTATAATACCGCGCACCGCGTGAAACGGTTGCAGCATGGCGTGCGTTTTCGCGTTGACAAGCGAATTGCCGACAGAGTATAATCATCCTATCACAGCCGGACGACACTGCCGTTTGGACCACACGGTCGGGAGAAATACGATGAAGCACAGAATCAGATTACAGATCGGGATTGCCTTGCTGTGCATGCTGCTTGCGCTTGCGTGCACGGGAGAACCGGGTGCGCAGCACTCCACACAGCCGACAGAGACGGGCGTTCCGGCAGAGGAGGAAACGTATATCGAAGCGGTGGCGGTTGTGCAGACGTCGGAAACGCCCGTTCCGGTCACACCCGCGCCAACGCCCGAACCGACGGAAGCGCCGACGGAAACGCCCGCGCCGACGGCCGTATCGACGCCGGTACGGGTCACGATCGGAGCGACAGGCGACGTCATGGCGCCGAGCACGATTCTCGATGCGGTCCGGCAGGGCAAGAACGAATACGATTTCACCACGCTGTTTGCGCCGTTTGCCGAGCTGTTCCAATCGGTCGATCTGATGTGCTGCAACCTCGAAGTGCCGCTTGCGGGAGAGCAGGCGGGGTACTCCGGAAAGAAGGATGAGAAGACCGGACTGTTCTCCTTCAACGCGCCGGATTCGCTGCTCGACGTTCTGAAGGCGTCCGGCGTCGATCTGCTGACGACCGCAAACAACCATTGCATGGACAAGGGCTCGGCCGGCATGTTTCGCACGGTCGAACAGATCCGGGCGGCAGGACTCTGTCAGACCGGCACATATCTCAATGCGGCGGACCGCGAAAACAACCCCTGTGTGATTGAGATCAACGGTATCCGCATCGGGTTTGTGGCGTCGACACGCGTGATGAACCGCGTCAGAATGGACCTCAAGGAAACGGAGGAGCACGAGGTCATCGGATACCTAACGGCGAAAGGCAACAATGAACGAATCTCCGAGGAGGTCAAGACCGACATCGAGCGGGTCAAAAAGGCAGGCGCGGAGTTTGTCATCGTGTTTGCGCATTGGGATTATGAAAACGACGGACCGACGGCGGCAGCGACAAAAACGCTGGCGCGGCAGCTCTTCGAGGCCGGTGCGGACTGCATCATCGGCTCGCACCCGCATCGGATCAAGGGCGCGGAGTTTATGACGGTCAACCGCGCGGACGGCCCGTATACGGGACTGGTGCTGTATTCGCTCGGCAATTTCACAGCCAGCAATGCATTCGAAAAAATGGTCGGATTGTTTGCGGAGATCACGCTGGAAAAGGATTTTACGACGGGGAAGGTCACGCTTTGTGACGCGGCGGTGATTCCGAGCTATGTAATGCGGCGCAGTGCGAAAAGCGCGCGGTTTGTCGTCATGCCGGTTTACAGCGATCCGTC
>CALFIV010000145.1 GCA_937877295.1 uncultured Clostridia bacterium | reverse complement strand
GCCCAGTTCGAGTTCCGGCAGGAGGTCGAAAAGATCCTCGTGAAGGACGGAAAGGTCTATGGAGTGCGCACGAAGCGCGGCGACGAGATCCATTGCGACTACATTATCTCCGGCGCGTATCCGAACAAGGTCTACACCCAGATGATCGAGCCGCTCAGCGAGGTGCCGCCCAAGGCACACAAGATGGTCAACGGCAGACGCCTGAGCCTGACCGCCTTCTCGGTCATCATGATTCTGGACCGGCCTGCGGCTGAGCTGAACATCAACGATTACAGCATCTTCCGGGGCGACACCATGGATACCGACGCGCTGTACCGGGATCTGGCGGGCTTGGGCCCCTACAGGTATCTCACCTGCATCTGCCACAACTATGGCAATCCCGATGCCACGCCCGAGGGCACCTGTTCGTTCTCCATCACCGTTCTGCCCCAGGTGGACGGCTGGAAGACCGTGACCGCCGGCGATTATGACCGGGTGAAGCACCAGGTGGCCAAACAGGTGATCGACGACATGTCGGCCTACTTCGGCGTGAACCTGCTGGATCACGTGCTGGAGATCGTGATCGAGACGCCCATGACGGTGGCGCGCTACACCGGCGCGTGGAACGGCTGCATCTATGGCTACGCGCATACGATGGAGGACCATATCGTGGCGAGACTGCAGACCGCGGAGCACGAGAAGTTCATCGAAGGGCTTGAGTTCGCCGGCGCGCATCAGATCTCCGGCGACGGCATGGGTCCGGCGGTCACCAACGGCAGAAAGGCTGCGAAGAACGTGCTGGACGATATGAAAAAGAAGGAGGCGGCAAAATGAAGGTCAAGGGATTTCTGAAGGACGTCGGCGGCGCATCCCGCGTCACCAAAGCGCGTCTTACTGCATTCGAAACCGCTTCCGGCGTTCCCGTGACGGTCGACCCGATCGGCGACGTTGCACGTGAATGGCATCCAGGAACGCTCGAGCTTGTCGCCACCGATATTCGCGACGCAAGCCCCACGGCAAAGACCGTGCGCATGCAGCGGGTTGACGGCAAAAAGCTGCCGCCGTTCTATGCGGGACAGTTCATTTCGCTCGCGTTCATCATCGGGGGCAAGGTGCTGTGCCGTCCGTATTCCATCTCGTCCGCACCGTTCGAAGCGCGGCAGGAAAACGGCTTTGTGGAGATCACCGTACGCAAGTCGAAGGGCGACGGCCTGATCTGCGATTACATCAATACCGAGCTCAAGGTCGGCGATACGCTTACGGGCAATATGGGCCTTGGACAGTTCTACTATGAGCCTTTGCGCGACGCGCATCATATCGTCGCGCTTGCGGGCGGCGTCGGCATCACGCCGTTTGCATCCATGGCAAAGGAGATCGCGCACGGTACGATGGACGCGGAGCTGACGATCCTCTACGGCTCGGCGGCGTCGAATGATATCATCATGAAGGATGAGCTCGAAGCGCTGAAGTCCGATCGCGTGCACATCGTGCATGTGCTGTCCGGCGACGAACCCGACTGGACCGGCGAACGCGGTTTCCTTTCGGCGGAGCTGATCAGAAAGTACTCGAAGGGTGATACCTCCTATTTCATTTGCGGACCGCAGGTCATGTACAAGTTCCTGCGAGAAGAGGTCAAAAAGCTCGACGTGCCGGCGCGCCGCATCCGCTTTGAGGTGTTCGGTCAGGCAAAGGATATCGCGTCGTTCCCCGGTTACCCGGTCGAAAAGAAGGATGAAACCTATACGCTGACCGTCATGCGCGGCGTTCACGCGGACGAGATTCCCGCAAAGGCGAGCGAATCGCTGGTGGTCGCGTGCGAGCGCGCGGGCATTGTGCTTTTGACCGATTGCCGCAGCGGCGAGTGCGGATTCTGCCGCACAAAGGTGCTGAAGGGCGAATACTACGTCTGCCCCGAAAACGACGGCCGCCGTGCCGCGGACAAGGATTTCGATTACGTCCACGCCTGCGCGACGTATCCGCTCAGCGACATGACGATCAAGATCCCGATCGTATAAATGGAGAACGGCTATGGTAAAGGAAGTCAACCCGAAGATTCACGTCAACGAGCGGGACTATCCCGTCGACGGGCATCATTGCGACGACCCCGAAAAGGCAAAGCTCGTCAAAAAGCTTGCTGTGATGATCACCGACAACATCCCGCGAAAGCTCTCCGGATTCAAAGAGAATCACATGGATTTCTGGATTCTCGACAGGCTGCTGACCAAGGATGAAGTCAAGTTCATGCTGAGCTTCA
>CALFIV010000144.1 GCA_937877295.1 uncultured Clostridia bacterium | reverse complement strand
ATCATTGGATGGCGAAGCGCGTCCCCGACGACGTCGCGGTCGTCATGCCCAACCAGTTCGGCATGGACAGCTTTGACCTTGAGGATGCGTTCGGAAAGGGAGAAGCGCATCTGTGCTCAAAGGACCTTCGAGAATTCATCGAAACGTATCATCTCGACTGCAATCAGAACGGCGTATTCAATCCGCGCTTGATCTTCGGTTCGCATTCCGATCAGGACCATGTCTATAACACGCCGCGCGCATGGTACATGGGCCGCTGCCTGACGCCGTTTTCGCATCGCTGGGACGGGCCGGACGCGGAGTTCGGGCCGGAGAGCGACAACATCCCGTGGAGCTTCGTGCCGGACCGCAAGGTCACCGTCGAGGACGTCAAGGAGATTTTGTCGTCCAACTACTTCGGCACGCCCTATAACCCGTATCTCAATCAGGACACCGGCATGCGCGGCAAGTACCGTTCCATCGGTATCAACCGTACCGGCGTTACGACCGTCTGCCAGATCCGTCCCGATGCGCCGGACTGCGTAAAGGGCCTCGAATGGATCTGCTTCGGTTCGACGACGTTCGACGCGCTGCTTCCCGTCTATCCGAACGTATCCAAGATCCCGGCGTATCTAAAGGACGTCACGCTCGAAGCGTCGACCGAAAACTTCTATTGGGGCAGCCGCCTGATCGGCGCTTTGGCGGATCACAGCTACAACCAGTGCATTCAGCATGTCATGCGCTATCAGAGCGCGGTCATGACCGAGGGCAGAAGAATCGTTCTCGAATACGACCGCAGGATCGCCGAAACCGGCAACGCCGCCTTGGCCGAGGAAGCCAACGAAAAGCTCTGCAGGATGGCAAAGGAACGCACCGACAAGGCGCTCACCGCCGTCCTGCACGAATCGAGCGTCACGATGAAAAACGGCTACAACCGCGCCGACAATTGAAAGCGAAAACCGCCCTTCGGGGCGGTTTTGACTATTCCGGCAGACGCGCAAGCAGCAGCTCGCCGTTCTCCTTCAGCCATTTGTTCCATATTTTGTAGTCGGGAAAGACGCGCAGCACCTCGGCGTAAAAGCGCTTTGAATGATTCATCTCCTTGCGGTGGCAGAGCTCGTGGACCACGATGCTGTCGAGCACCTCGGGCGGCGCGAGCATCAGAAGACAGTTGAAATTGAGATTGCCCTTGCTTGAACAGCTTCCCCACTTGGAGCGCTGGCTGCGGATCGCAATGCGGTTGTAGGTGACGCCGACGATCGGCGCATAGTAGGCGACGCGTGCCGGGATCACCTTTTTTGCGGCTTTGGCAAGCGCTTTGACCTGTTCCCGGCTGAGCTTCGGCGTCGCGTCCGCGATCGCCTGACGTGCCTGCGCCTTTTCCATATGCGTTTCGATCCATTGCCGGTTTTCGGAAAGGAAACGTTTGATCGCCGCCTCGCTTGCGAAACGGGGCGCACGTATGATAAGCTGATTGTGTTTGATTTCGGCCGCGATCGTTTTTCGGTCGCTTCGGATCAGTTTGACATCCATGCATGCAGTATAGCACATTCGTTTGCGCATGAAAAGGCATACCTTTTCGAGTTTGCGGCAGAATAACGTATTATGTATGCAGGAGGCAACAATGGGATCGGTCTGGATCGAAACACATCATATGGAATCGTTTCCGACGCTCAAACAGGATCTGCACGTTGACGTGCTGGTCATCGGCGGCGGGATGGCGGGCGTTTTGACGGCGTACTATTTGGAACATGCCGGCGTCGATTACGCACTGTGCGAAGCGGACACGCTCTGCAGCGGTACGACAAAGAACACGACGGCGAAGCTTACAAGCCAGCACGGCTTTGTGTACGACAAGCTGATCAAAGAATTCGACAGGCAAACAGCAGCACTGTATCTGCGCGCCAACGAGGAGGCGCTCGACGCGTATCGGACGCTCGCTCAAACGGTCGACTGCGACTTTGAGCAGCGCGACAACTATATTTATACCCTCGATGACCCCAAAACACTCGAGCGGGAATGGAGAGCGCTGCTGTCGCTGGGCGCAAAAGCCGAGCGTGTCGATACACTGCCGCTGCCGTTTCCGGTGCTGGGTGCAATCCGGTTTGCGGATCAGGCGCAGTTTCATCCGCTCAAGTTCCTTTCGGGAATTGCGAAGGGACTCAATCTGTTTGAGCACACGCGTGTACGCGAGCTGAAACGCACGCAGGAGGGGATCGTCGCCGTCACAAACGGCGGAACGGTCACGGCAAACCGTGTGATCGTCGCCACGCATTTTCCGTTTCTGAACAAACACGGGGCGTATTTTATCAAGCAGTATCAGCACCGCTCCTATGTGTTCGCACTCCAAGGCACACCGCTCTATGACGGCATGTATCTCGACGACGACGAGGACGGGCTGTCGTTTCGCACCTGCGGCGATCTGCTGCTCGTCGGCGGCGGCAGCCACCGCACCGGCAAGAAGGGCGGGGGATACGACGCGCTGCGCGCGATCGTCGCGCGAACCTTTGAGCAGGCGACGATTCGCTACGCATGGGCGGCGCAGGACTGTATGACGCTCGACGCCGTGCCGTATATCGGGCCGTATTCGGCGGGCACGGACGGGCTGTACGTCGCAACCGGCTTCAACAAGTGGGGCATGACCGGCTCGAT
>CALFIV010000143.1 GCA_937877295.1 uncultured Clostridia bacterium | reverse complement strand
CCGGATGCGGAAGCCAATACGGATCGCCGAGCACGCAGTCGATGAGAAATCCCGCAAGCACCGACAGCCATGTGAACGACAGCAAATTCATAACCGTCCCTCCCGCACCGCTTGGAACAGCGCCTGCTCGTCCATGCGTTTGCCGGCTGCGTAGTCCAACAGCGCTTTGTTTTGCCGATTTGTCTCGCCGAACGCCGTTGTGCACACCACCGCTTTGCAGCGGTCAATCCACGCTTTGGCTTCCCGGATCGCATGCGCGTCGATCGCAGCAAACGCCGGCACGGAAACGGTTTCGACCGCAAGTGCCTGCGCCACGCTAAAATCGACGTCGTTTTGCTGCAGAACGCCCGCCGCAAACGGTACGCCTGCACGCTGCAAAAAGCGATAAACGGCAATGCCGCTGCCGCCGCCGCCGATGATAAACACCTCCGGTTCGCCTTCGACGCGCGCCATTTCCAACGAGCCGAACGCGGAATGGAAGCTGCCGCGCTCAATCCCGTACAGGGTTTGAATGTAATCGCCCGAAAACACGGCCTCCGGTGTGTCGCAGCGGTCGATGCGGTTCTTTGCCACGCATACGACGCGGTCCGAGATCTTTTGCGCCAGATCGAGTTCATGCAGCGAGACGATCACCGCCACGTTTTGTTCGCGCACCATGCGCTTCAGGATATCCAAAAGCTCCAGCTTGTGCTTGACGTCGAGGAACGAGGTTGGCTCGTCGAGAACCA
This sequence comes from uncultured Clostridia bacterium, assembly GCA_937877295.1. Next base: position 2,687 of record CALFIV010000143.1, on the reverse strand, counting down.
CGACCTCCGGCTGCTGCGCAATTGCGCGGGCGAGCAGAATCCGTTGCCGCTGTCCGTCGCTGATATGCGAAAAATCAGCTTCGGCAAAGTCCTCAGCCTGCACGGTGCGGATCGCCGCGTCGACAATTCTGCGATCCTCCGCGTTCAAAATGCCGAGACGGCCGGTGTACGGATAGCGTCCGGTCGCAACGATGTCCCGACAGGTCATAAGCTCCGGCCGCATACGCTCGGTCATGACGATGGCAAGCTTCCTGGAAATCGCGCGTTCCGACATCTCGGCCATGTTCATTCCATCGAGCACGACCGTACCGGCGATCAGCCTGAGCTGCCGGATCATGCTCTTCAGGATGGTCGACTTGCCTGAACCGTTCGGCCCGATCAGCGTCAGAATCTCACCGCGCCGCACACCGATGCTGATATGCTCGATCAGCGGCTTGCCGTCGTAGCCGACGGTCATCTGCTCGGTATGAATGAACCAGCTCATGCGCCCTCCTTCTGCCGGCGCAGCATCACGAAGATGACCACCGGCGCGCCCAATACGGCCGTGACAGAGCTGATCGACAGCTCGGTCGGCGCAAACGCGGTCCGCGCAATGAGATCGCAGAACAGGCAGAACACCGCTCCGCCGAGAAAACAGGCCGGAATCATGACGATCGGCTTTGCGGTTTTGAACAGAGATTTCATCAGATGCGGCACAGCCACGCCGACAAACGAGATCGGTCCGGCAAATGCGGTGACGCAGGCCGACAGCACACCCGAAAGCAGGATCAGCGCTGCGCGGAACAGGCGGATGTTGACGCCCATGTTTTCGGCATACACCTCGCCGAGCTGATACGCGCCGATCGGCTTGGACAGGAAAAAGGTCAGAATCAGCGTCGGCACAACGAACGCCGTCATGACGCCGACGTTGTCCCAAGTCATACCGGAAAAGCTGCCCAGCGACCAGTTGTGCAAATTGACAATGTTGGAATCGTCCGCAAACGTCACGACAAAGTCCGTGATCGCGGAACAGATATAGCCGATCATCACGCCCGCGATGATCAGCACCGCCATGCGCTTGACCTTTGCGGAGACGGCGAGCACGAACCCCATTGAAAGCATTGCGCCCAAAAACGCCGCCACGATCAGCACGACTGAGCCGACGGCGATCCCCTGGCTCAAAAACGCGATCAGCGTCAGCGACAGCACGAGCTTTGCGCCCGACGAAATGCCGAGAATGAACGGACCGGCGATGGGGTTGTTGAAAAAGGTTTGCAGAAGAAAGCCGGACAGCGCCAGCGCGCCGCCAAGAAAACATGCCGCAGCGATGCGCGGCAGCCGGATCTTCCAGACGACGTCGGCATTTTCCCCGGCGTGCCGGAACAGAATGGAAACGATTTCGGAAAAGGAAATGGAAACGCTGCCCGCGTTGATGTTCCAAACGAGCAGCACAAACAAAAGCGCGAGCAGTCCCGCAAAGCCGATGATGATCCGTATCCGCTGCATCCGTTGCATTTATGCGCCTCCGTTGAGTTTATGAAGATAATTGAGCGCGTCCGGCACATTCTCTTCCGTCAGTACGCGGTGGATGTCCGTGATGAGCTTTCCGAGGCCCATCGGCTCTTGAAACAGGTTTTTGCCGGTGCACCAGACGTTGCCCGACTGCACCGCGCAGAAATCCTTGAGCAGCGGGCTTTTCTTCAGCAGATCGCCGACGGTAAACAGCTCGCCGTCGATCGTACTGTTGTAGATTAGAACGTCCGCGTCCTTCGCTCCGTCATAGAAGGATTCCATCGTCATATTGACGGTGGACAGCGCGCTGCCACTGTCGAGATCCGGAAAGATATACGTTCCGCCCGCCAGCCCGATCATGCGCGGCACGTAATCGCCGGACTTGCGCACGTTGACCGTGCCCGTCGTGGTGATATAGAAGAACGCGACCGTTTTGTCCGTCTTCGGCTGATCGAACAGCGGTTCGACCGCAGCCGCCTCACGCGCGAAGATCGCCTGCGCCTCCTCGGTTTTTCCGAGCAGCGCGCCGTAGAACTTGATCCACTCCATGCGCCCGAGCGGGTCTTCCTCATAACTCGACCGCTCCACCAGCACCGGTACGCCGAGTTTTTCAAGCTGTTCCTTGATCTCCGGCGAGTGGTAGATCATCGTCGATTCGATCGCAAGATCGCAATGCTCGGAAAAGATACGCTCATAGTCCGGCGCGCTGTATTTGCCGGCATAGACCATGCTGCCGTCTGCCAGCGCCTTCTTTGGGGCGTCTATGTACCAGCCGTCCGCCCGCGTCCCGGTCAGCGTCACCTGCCCGATCGCCCCCGCGGCGTCAAACAAGGCCATGGAGGAAGTCGCCGCCACGTAGAGGCTGTCCAGGGGCGCCTGCAGGCCGGTCACAGAATCGGGAATCCCCACTCCTTCTTGTATCGCCTTTCTGACCGCCTCCGCCTGGGCCTGCGGGAGCCTTCCCTCCTCCGGCAGGAGCAGGAACTGCCCCATGCCGTGGACGTCGATCAGGGGAAACAGCACCTCGTCCGCATCCATCGCTTCAGCCGCATGGACAGCATCCGCCGCATAGGAAGTATCGGTCTTATCAGGCTTATCTGATACATCGTTCTCGCTGTCACTGTCACTGTCACTGTCAGAAGGCGTCTGCGCTGTCGTTATTTCCCCGGAAGGATCCGCTTGTTCGGCTTTATAAA
>CALFIV010000142.1 GCA_937877295.1 uncultured Clostridia bacterium | reverse complement strand
CTCACGCATGGCCGTGTTGATCGCGTCGCAAACGAGGTCTGAGTTCAACGCTTCGAGAATCGTTTTGCCGGGCAGAATTTCCGCTGCCATTGCCGCGGAATGCGTCATGCCGGAGCAGCCGATTGTCTCGATCAAAGCTTCCTCAATGATGCCTTCCTTGATGTTGAGCGTAAGTTTGCAAGCGCCCTGCTGCGGTGCGCACCAGCCAATGCCGTGAGTCAAGCCGCTGATGTCCTTGATTTCCTTTGCCTTGACCCATTTGCCCTCTTCGGGGATCGGTGCAGGCTCATGCTTCGCGCCTTTTTTGACGCATACCATTTCTTCCACGTCGCGGGAATACTGCATGTATGTCATTCCTCCTTTTGATTTTGGATAAAGATTACCTTCTTTTACCCTATACAAAATTAGTATAACATGTAAATAACTTCTTCGCAAGTCGCGATTTCTATGATATACTGTAATCCAGAAAGAATTTTAGCAAATCGACGGAGGCATTTATGGAGCTTGCCATCTTAATCTTAACCGGCTTTGCTTTGCTGATCGTTACCGTGATCCTTCTGATCCTGTTGATCCAGAACAGACGCGACGGACAGTCAGAGCTTCGCATGGAATTGAACAATCAACTGCAGGCATTCGGCAAAACGATCTCCGACAATCAACGGTCCGCCGCAAATGCGCAGGATCAACGTTTGCGCGGAATGGAGCAGAGCAGCGCGCTCGATTTTGAACGTCTGCGCCGCTCGCAGGAGGATCGCATCTCTTCACTTGAAAAATCCAATGAAGAAAAGCTGGAAACGATCCGTCAAACGATGGAGCGCCGCCTTTCCGTGATCCAGTCCGAAAACGCGCAAAAGCTGGAGCAGATGCAAAAAGTAGTTGATGAAAAGCTGCAAAAGACATTGGAAACACGCATATCGGAATCCTTCCGTTTGGTTTCCGATCAGCTCGAGCAAGTGTACAAGGGACTTGGCGAAATGCAAACCGTTGCGTCCGGCGTCAGCGATCTGAAAAAGGTATTGTCGAATGTCAAAACGCGCGGTATCCTGGGGGAAGCGCAGCTCTCCGCAATTCTTTCCGAAATTCTTGCACCGGAACAGTTCGATACGGACGTTGCGACCAAGCCGGATTCGCGTGATCGCGTGGAGTTTGCAATCCGTTTGCCGGGCGACGGTGAAACCATTGTATATCTGCCGATCGATGCAAAGTTCCCCGGAGAAACGTTCGCCGCTCTGCAAGACGCCTATGAGCAGGGCGAGCCAGATGCGATCGCGCAGGCTGCGAAGATGCTTGAGCTCCGCCTGAAAAGCGAAGCAAAGGATATCCGGGATAAATACATTGCTCCGCCGCATACAACCGACTTCGGAATTCTCTTCCTTCCGTTTGAAGGGCTATATGCCGAGGCGGTCAATCGAGGCTTGATCGAAGAGCTGCAGCGTACCTATCGGGTCAATGTCACAGGGCCCTCCACGATGGCTGCTTTTTTGAACAGTCTGCAAATGGGCTTCCGAACGCTTGCGATCCAACAGCGCAGCAGCGAAGTCTGGCAGGTGCTCGGTGCAGTCAAGACAGAGTTTGAAAAGTTCGGCGATGTGCTTGAACGCTCACAGCAGAGATTGCAGCAGGTCAACACCGAGCTCGATACACTGATCGGCACGCGCACCCGCGCAATCAATCGAAAGCTGAAAGATGTAGAACGACTTGATTCTACGGCTGCAAATCAATTGCTGGATTCCTGATTCCGTCAAAAAAGTGGTCGAAGCCGCTGTAAGTACCGGGTTTAATTGATCGGATGAACGGTGTACAGCATCGAGAGCGACAAATAGACGCCGCTGAGCAGATCTGCACCACCTCCGAGCGGAAGCGCCGCAATACGATTTGCGGTTGCAACCAGTGTCGGATACGATGCGTCCGACAGAACGTTGCGCAGCAGTTGGAACAGATCTTCGGAAACAAGCCCTTCCCCGCTTTGTAAAAGGAATGCAGCCGAAAGCTCGGTCGTATGCGCTGCAGCCGACGACGCCAAAGCGCGCGTCATTTCCAATACGCGGGAATAACTCCTTCCGAACGCAGCGCTCAGTGCTGCATAGCCGGCCATATAGCCGCACAGCATTCGGTCGGCAGATGGAATGAGACCTGCGCCGATGCCCGCGATCTTGGAAGCTGCTTCATCGCAAAGCACCGCGTCTTGTTCGCGGAACGATTCGTGCAAATTCTTGAGCAACGGCTTGATCAGCTCGGAATATTCGTTTGGCTTTGCGTCGGTTACAAGCGGACTCAGATCGTCCGCTTTTGCGTTTGTTTCGATCGCACGAAGCACGTGACGAAGTCGGATATCGAAATCAACCGGAAGAAATACCGTCTGCATTGCGGCAAGCGACAGATCATAGTCCGTGCCCTGCGACAAGTCGACGGCAAAGTCAGCTTCCGGGATCTCAATCCGCTCATTGCCCAATAGCACCTGCTGTCCTTCCTCGATTTCGTAGCGGGTCAGCGCTTTGGTTGAAGGAACGACGGCGGAGAACGGTGAAAGGCAATGCGCATTTGTCAGGATGGCGACCATACCGATCGAGGTATTGCAATAGACCGCATCCGGATAGACCGTGTGAACAGTTCCCGCATACGTATCCATTCGAAGATACGCATGCAGTCGTCTGCAAATTTCTCTGGCTGTCTCTATCATACGTAAAAGAACGGGCTGCATCGCGGTCAACCGCATATATACAAATCTCGTTTACAGACATTTTACAGCGATTATTGCATTTTGTAAAGATGTTATGCGGATACTAATGCGGATACTATATGAATAGAATGTAAATTTATTCAAACTATACTTGCATACAAAAAGGGAAGCTTTTCCGCTTCCCCCCCTGCTTTGTATTTGCTTTATGCTTCCGGATCGGATTCCGGGATATGAAGCTCGATCGGCTCGTTGCAGTTCGGGCAGATCAGACCGTCCGGACGATCGAGCATATCCTGATCGAAATAGATGGTTTCACCGCAATTCGGGCAAACGATCTCAAAGAAATCATCCTCGTCGAAATCGTCCTCTTCATCCTCTTCGTCTTCCTCGTCGCCATACAGAAGATCATCATACTCATCGAGGTTCTCGAAGATCTCTTCCACACTGTCATCCAGATCCGCGAGCGCGTCATCATGATCCGCCATTTCCTCCGCAATCAGATCCAATGCGTCCACGATTGCGGTAAAGACCTTGGCATATTTATCGTCCTGGATGTTCAGGCCTTCCATCAGGCCGTCGAGATACGCAACCTTCTCAGAAATTCTGCTCATACTGCACCTCCGATATCGTTTGTTTTAGATACGCGACATATATTCGCCGGTTCTTGTATCGATGCGGATCGTATCGCCTTCGTTGACGAACAGCGGAACGGCGATGTGATAGCCGGTTTCGACCACTGCAGGCTTCGTCGTACCGGTTGCGGTATCGCCTTTGAAACCGGGCTCAGTCTCGGTGACCTTCAGCTCGACGAAGTTCGGCGCTTCGACGGAGAACGCATTGCCCTTATAGAAGCGCATTTTGACCTGATCGTTTTCCTTGATGAAGTCGATTGCGTCTTCAACCTGCTCAAAGTTGAGCGGGAGCTGTTCGTAGGTTTCAATGTCCATGAAGTAATACAGCTCGCTGTCGGAATACAGATATTCCATATCTTTCGTTTCAATGTGCGCCAGCGGATACTTGTCCGTCGGGCTGAACGTGCGCTCCAGAACTGCGCCGGTCATAACGTTCTTGAGCTTGGTGCGAACAAACGCCGCGCCCTTGCCCGGCTTTACGTGCTGGAAGTCGGAAATCGACCAAACTACGCCGTCAATCTCAACCGTTACGCCCTTGCGGAAATCGCCTGCCATAATCATAA
>CALFIV010000141.1 GCA_937877295.1 uncultured Clostridia bacterium | reverse complement strand
CTCTTTCCCTACACGACGCTCTTCCGATCTTGTGGAGGCAGTCTTTTCTTCTGGAGCCTCAGTCTTGGTCGGTTCCTCGATGGCGCCTTTCTCCGTGGCTTCCTCTGCGCTTTTTGCCTGAAGCTTTTCCTTCATCAAATCCCGTACATAGTTCTCAAGGTATTTGGCTATCTTGGAGGCATCGTTGGCAGCTTTGAAGATTTCGGTCTTATCTTCCTTCAGTGCTTTCAGGATACCGCAGGTGATCGTCGTTTTGCCGCTGCCCGAGGATGGCGCGGCCAATACCAATCTCGGACTATGCATGGCTTCCTCCGTCGAACGAAATCACGTACACCGGGTTCTGCGCCGTCATCAGATGATATGCGCCGACTTTTCTGCCGCGCGAGACCGCAAGCTCCGTGATCTCCTCATTCCGGATCTCCGGCATTTTCAGAACGGCAAGCGCTTCCGCAAAGGTTTCCGCCGTGACCGTATTCAGCACGATGCGCGCATGCGGATTTTTAGACAGCGCGCTTTGCACGATCTCTTTCAAATTTCCGCCGCTGCCGCCGATAAAAACATGCGTCGGCGCAGGCAGATCCTGCAGCGCTTCGGGCGCTGTGCCATGTACGACGGTCACATTGGCGACGCCCAAATACCGCTTATTTTGTTCGATCAGCGTGCAGGCGTCTGCGTCGCGTTCAATTGCATAGACCGACCCGGAAACGGCGCATTCCGCCATCTCCAGAGATACCGAACCCGTACCCGCGCCGACGTCCCAGCAGATCGCGTCGCGCGTGAGTCTGAGCTTGCTGAGCGTCACCGCGCGCACCTCGGACTTGGTCATCGGCACGTCGGTGCGCAGAAAATCCGTATCGGGACGGCCGTGCGTCACAACAGCGGGCGCGTCGTTTTCGATCAGCACGATCGACAGCGAAGCAAAGCTGCGGTCTGCAAGCGTTTCCGCCGTACCTGTTGTGATCGCTTCGTTTGGATAAGACAAATTTTCGCCGACGGTCACGCGCACGTCAGCAAGTCCGTTTTCGCAAAGCGTCTGCAAAAGATCGGCTGCGCCGCGCGCGCCGCCGGTCAGCACAAAGGTCTTGCGGTTTTGCTTCACCGCGGCTGCAGCGTTGCATGTGCGTCCGTGCGCCGAAATGTGCGCGGCGTCATCCCACGAAACCCCGATGCGCGCCGCAAAATATGCAAGCGACGAAACGCCCGGCAAAATTTTCGGTTCGAGGTCCGCAATACATGAAAGCAGCCCTTTCGTGCCGCTGAAAAAGCCGGTATCGCCCGACATGGCGACGACGATGCGCCGCTCAGCCGCCTCGCGCAGAATCGTCTCGATCGCTTCCGGCGCGATCGCATGGATCGTCTTTTTCTGAAACCGCGCAAGCGCATCGGTGACACGCGCCGCGCCGACGATCAGATCCGCCTGTCTGCATGCGTCGATCGCCGCTTCGGTGAGCTGTCCGCTGCCCGTTCCGACGCCGAGGATCGTGATCTCCTTTTGCGCCGCAAAGCCGAAGCGTTCTTGCAGAAGCGCGAGGCACGCCGACTCGGACATCCCCTGCTCCTCAACGGGCCGTCTGATCACCACGGGCGTCGCCCCGCACGCGACAGCCGCGCGGATCTTTTCCGCAAAGCCGCCCGCCGCGCCGCCCATGGACGAGCCGTAGAGCAGGATTTGCTCCACGCCGGGCTTGTCCGCGATCACCTTGTTCAGTGCCGCGATCGCATCGTGATAATGATCCTTCAGCGCGATGACGCCGCGCGCCGCCCCGGTCTGCTCCATCAGTTTCACAACGCCGTCTACGACGCGCTCCGGGTAGTACTGCATGATCTGCTGGTCGACGCGAAGGAGCGGCTCGCATTCCGCGCCGTTCGCGATCACGCATTCTGCCTTGCAGTTTACCTTGACGTGCGTCGGAAAGCCGGCCCCGCCTT
>CALFIV010000140.1 GCA_937877295.1 uncultured Clostridia bacterium | reverse complement strand
CATACGAGTCGACGGGGATCGCTGCGGAAACGGTCTGCGGTTCTCCTGCGCCGCCGGTGAATGTCGCGGTGTTGGTGATCTCACTGCCTTGGCTCAGCGGCGCAAAGCCGTTGACGCGCGCTTTATACAGAATCAGCGCGTTCGAGCCGGAGGGCAGGGAGGGCAGCGTGAAGGTCACACCGTCTTCGGTGACGGCCGGCGTCAGCGTCTGCGCGAAAACGCCGTTCACATAGAGCTCCGCAGGACCGGTATAGGTCAGCGGCTGAACCGGAGCGGCTGCCCCTGCGGGCGTGAATGCGCCGAGATTGTCCTGCACGGTCAGGTCCGTAAACGGTGCGTTGCTGTTGTTTTGCAGAGAGATCAGATATGTCAGATCGGACGCGGCCCGATAGGCGTCTTCCAGCGTGCGTTTCGCCGGAGAGAGAGGCTCGGTCCGTTCCGTTACCGCGAGATTTGACAGCACGTTTTCGGTGGTCGTGCCGTACGTATAGGTCAGGTTTGCTTGATTGATGATGGTAGCCATACAGTACTCCTTTCCGGACGAATTTCGTCCTTGTTATACTATGCAAAATCGTTCCAAAAGGAAAAAAGGGCTGTTCGGAAAGTCCTGTCATTCTGAACCGAAGGTGAAGAATCTCCGAACGCAAACAGGAATACAACCTATTCCGTTCTGAGATCCTTCGTCACTTTGTTCCTCAGGATGACACGTGGTTTGACTTTCTGAACAGCCTCTTTGCAGCCTGATTTATTCCTTCTTTGACATCGAATACGCCACGAAGAAGCCGGCGGCGAGGCATACGATTGCGACGGGGATGAACCACCATTGCGTGAGGCTCGCGGTAAACGCCGCAAACTCCGAACCGAAGCATTTCGCCTTGAGGAAGATTGCGTACGGCGAGGCGAGCATCAGCGCGAGAATGCCGTAATAGGTGGCGGTCGGATGCTTGTCCAAGAGCCAGCGGATCGCCTTTGATACGATGAGAAGACCCAAGATGACGCCGATGCCGAACGGCACGAGCACCAGCAGATGCCCGCCCATGGCGGCGAAGTTCAAGGTCAGCACGCAGACGATGAAGCTCTTTAGGTGCGTCATGACGCTGTAATAGTAGCCGAGCACAAGGAGCACCATCGAACCGGAAATGCCCGGCACGATCATCGTGCCCGCGGCGATAAAGCCGAGCAGCAGGGCCAAAGCCGCGCTCAAAACCCCGTTGTTCAGCGCGTCGGCCGCGCGGTAGGCGACCACCGTTTTGCTGCGGCCGCTGTTGCCGGTCAGGGTCAGCGTGCCGTTTTCGTTGACGGTCAGATCGAACACCGTGTCGCCGTCGATGTTCAGATATGTGCTCTTGTCGGCGCTGCTGCGAAGCAGATAGCCGTCCTCGGGCTTGCTGAACAGACCGTTTGCGCCTTTCAGCTCATAGACGAGCTCGCCGCTCTTGATCGTGCGCTCCTCGCCCGCGTCGGATTCGGAAAGCACAAGGCGTTCGCCCGCGCTCAATACGTCGTCGCCGGAAAGCCGCACGAAGCGCTCGGTCGTCGTGTCGTTGAGATACGGCAGCAGCACCATCAGCGCGATCATGACGATCGCGACGAGGATGTAGCCCGGCTTGACCTTTTTGCCCTTGATCTTACGGAACAGCACCGGCAGCGAGCCGAGAATCAGTCCCGAGAACAGCAGGATCGTGAAGAACTCGAACGTGGCAAGCATCCACGTCACAACAAACGACAGCGCCGCAACGCCGAGCACGATGCCGACGGCATAGGGAATGAGCTTTTTGATCGCGGCCCGTCTGCGGGCCTTGTCCTTGGACGTGATGGAAACGGCGTCCTCATAGACGCCGACCGTCAAAAGCATCGAGCCGCCGGACACGCCGGGAATGACGATGGCAAGGCCGACCAGCGTGCCTTTGAGCACGGCAAAGAAGAAATTCAGGATTTTCTTGGACGTATTCATGCCCATATTGTACGGCGCGGCGTGCGTTTCGTCAACCGCGGCGGGTGAATTCTTACAAGTTTTTAACAAACGGGTCATCAAAGTTTCTTCATATTCGTTTTTCAAAATGCCCCAATTTTGCCATATTTATTTCATAATCGGGGGTTATAATACACACAATGAAATCGGATTGAGATCCGAAAAGGAGGCAGAGATGGAATACAACGGATATTCTTACGGATATGAGCAGCCTAAAAAGAGCCGGCACTCGGTCGGCATGGCGGTGCTCTTTGCATGCACGGCAATCGCCGTGGTCATCGGGCTTCTGGCAGGCGTACTGATCGTCAACCGCACGTATGATTCGCGCAATGCAGCGGCGGCTGAAGCGCCTGCGCAAACTGCGGCGATCGCGGCAACGCCCGCGGCCGAAGCGGAAGCTTCGCCGGAGATCTCACTGGCGCAGGCTTCGCAGGCGTCGACCGGCTTTGCGTACGACGGACAGTTTACGCGCTCGCAGGTCGTGGAGATGTGCGCGCCGAGCGTGGTCGGCATCGACTGTGTGTTCGAAGGCGTATACAGCTATTGGGGACGGCAGCAGAGCTATGAGCAGCAGGGCAGCGGCAGCGGCGTCATTTTGACCGAGGACGGCTATATCGCCACCTGCGCGCACGTCATGGAGGGCGCAAAGAAGATCACCGTCACCCTGAACGACGACACAAGCTACGAAGCCGCAATCATCGGCGTCGACTCGCGCAACGATCTGGCGATCATCAAGATCGACGCAAGCGGGCTCACCTTCGCGACGCTCGGCGACAGCGAAATGCTGACCGTCGGCGAGGACGTGATTGCAATCGGCAATCCGCTGGGCGAGCTGCGCGGTACGGCGACCAGCGGCATTATCTCCGCGGTGCGCCGCACGATCGAAGTCGAAGGCAATTCGATGGAGCTGATCCAGACCGACGCGGCCATCAGCCCGGGCAACTCGGGCGGCGGACTGTTCAATGCGTCCGGAAGGCTCATCGGCATCGTCAACGCAAAGGTCTCCGATACGAGCGCGGAGGGTCTGGGCTTTGCGATTCCGGTCAACAGCGTGATGAAGGAGATCAATGACCTTCTGAACTACGGCTATGTCACCGGCCGCGCATATCTGGGCGTTTATACGCAAAACGTCACGCTGCGCAGCGATTACGGCTATTTCTTCTCCGGCGGCACAAACTGCGTCCAGATTGCGGACGTCGTGGCGGGCAGCGCCGCGGATCAAGCGGGACTCAAGACCGGCGATCTGATCCTTGCGATCGACGACCGCGCGATCTCGTCCAACACCGATCTGACCGATGCGATCAGCCAGTACAACGCGGGCGATACCGCAACGTTTGAGATCCAGCGCAACGGCAGCCGCATCGAGGTGCGGGTCACGTTCGGAGAGTACGCGCCGGAAAACTGAACGACGGGCAGACCCCCTTTCGACAGACGGAATCCTCCGGGTATTCGGAGGATTCTTTTTTTCTGAAAAACGGGACTTTTTCGAAAAAATAGCTTCGCTTTTCCATGGAAATGTATTATACTGACATCAGGCGATCCGCTTGCGCGTTTGGGCGCGGAAGGATCAGCAAAAAGGGGGTATATCATGGAAACCAAACCGAAACTTTCGCTGTCGAGCAAGATTTCCTACGGTCTTGGCGCAGTCGGCAAGGACATGGTCTATATGCTGTCTGCAAGCTTTGTTCTCTATTATTTTCAGGACGTGCTCGGAAGCCGCTTCGATACGGCGGGACGCACGGCGATCACGGTCGCGATGGGCGTTATTCTGCTGGTCGCGCGCATCTTTGACGCATTCAACGACCCGCTGATGGGCGTTATCGTTGCGAAGACCAGAACGAAGTGGGGCAAATTCCGTCCGTGGCTTCTGATCGGTACGCTGACGAACGCGGTCGTTCTGTATTTCATGTTCGCCTGCCCGCCGTCGATCAATACGCCGAGCGGCGTCATTGCGTATGCGGCAATCTTCTATATCCTGTGGGGCGTGACCTACACGATGATGGACATCCCGTACTGGTCGATGATCCCGGCGTTCACCGAGGGCGGCAAGGAGCGGGAAGGGCTTACCACGCTGGCGCGTTCCTGCGCAGGCGTCGGCAGCGCGATCATCACCGTCGTCACCATGATGGCGGTTCAGTTCTTGGGCAACGTGTTCGGCGGCAGCAACCCGACGGAGATCGAAATGATCGGCTTCAAGTGGTTTGCACTGATCGTGGCGGTGATCTTTATCGTGTTCACGATCCTCACCTGCGTCTTCGTCAAGGAAAAGTCCACGACGGAGATGAAGACCGTTTCCGTAAAGGAAATGTTCAGAGCGCTCCTGAAAAACGATCAGGCGATGACGGTCGTCATTGCAATCGTGCTCATTAACACCGCGATCTATATCACCTCGAACCTTGTCATCTACTTCTTCAAGTATGACTTCGGCGGAACAAACTGGTACGGCGACTATACGCTGTTCAACATCTTCGGCGGTGCGGTCCAGATTCTTTCGATGATGGTGCTGTATCCTGTCCTGCGCAACGCGCTCAAGCTCAGCAATACAAGGATCTTCTATATCTGCCTCGGCATGGGCATTGCAGGCTATGCGGTGCTTCTGCTGCTCGCGATCATCGGCATGGGCAATGTGTTCGTGCTGTTCGTTCCGGGACTTCTGATCTTTGCGGCAAGCGGACTTCTGAACATCTTAACCACCGTCTTCCTTGCGAACACCGTGGATTACGGCCTTCTGAAAAACGGCACCAGCGACGAGTCCGTCATCTTCTCGATGCAGACGTTCGTCGTCAAGCTCGCCAGCGGCATCGCGGCGTTTGCGGCGTCCATCTGTCTCGCATTCGCCAATCTGCAGGAGGGCACGGAGTTCACTGATGCGGAGAAGATCTACGACTTCTCGGCAGGTGTTTCCACCGCGCAGAAGATGGGGCTTCGCATGACGATGACGATCATCCCGATCGTCGGGCTGATCGTCGCGATCCTCTGGTTTCGCAAGAAGTTTATCCTGACCGACGAGAAGGTCCTCGAAATCGCCGAGCAGGTCAAAGGCCTCAAGCAGAACACCGAAGTATAAACCGTCCGCAAACAACGGAGCATCAAGAGGGGGCTATAAAGCTCCCTCTTCTCGACGAGTTGCGTATCCTCGGAGATTCTTCGACGGCTTCGCCGTCTCAGAATGACAGGATAGGGGCAGAAAGAGCTTGTCATCCTGAACCGCTTGCGGTGAAGGATCTCAGGACTTTCTGAACTGCCTTTTCTCGACGGCTTTTGGGCAGCGGACGCGCGGCTTACACCGGAGTCACCCGCACCCAATAGCCGAAGCCGTCCGCCCCGCGCAAAAACTGTGTAAAGCCCAAC
>CALFIV010000139.1 GCA_937877295.1 uncultured Clostridia bacterium | reverse complement strand
CGAGCCCCGCGCGCGGCAGCAAGCCACGGAAAACGACCTCGGCGTGTACTTCGTGCAGAGCGATTCCGTCGCCGACATGGATGCGTATCTGTCCGAGTTCCTGTACAGCCGCGCGTCCGAATCGAGCGCGATCGCGTGCGGCGTCGGCGCAAACGGCGTCGGCACGGTACGGGTCTCTGGCTGGACGGCGCACCGGCTGTTCTCCGACAGCACGCAGGAGGCTTTGCGCGGCACGGTGCAGCCGTATCTTGACGGCAGCGATCTGTACGGCGCGATCGACGCGTATCTGCGCGCCTGCGAAAAGGCCGTGGCGCAGCGGTTTGTCCGCTCGCAAGCGCTCACCGACGCACAGTCGGCTTCACTGAACGAGGCCGCGTCGGAGCTGTATCGCGCGCACGGCGTCGGCGTGTACTTTGTGGAAACCGATTCCGACGAGGATGCGGACGCGTTTATCAGTCAATTCCTGTCGGCGTCCGTTGCGGAAAGCAGCGCGATCGTATTCGGCAAGACCGCAAGCGGTCACGCGCTCAGGCTCAGCGGCTACAACGTGGAGCAGACGTTCACCGCGCGCGATCTCAAGCGGATCGAAAAGAAGCTCGCGCCGTATCTCGCCGCAAACGATACGAACGGCGCGGTTCAGACCTATCTCGCGCGCGCCGAAAAGGTGCTCACCCGCACGCCGTTCAACTGGTTTGCGCTGGGCATTGCGCTCGTTGCGGGCGTGCTGCTGGGCAGAATTCCGGTCAGCGCAATGAAGCGGCAGCTCACCGACGTCTCCATGCAGAAGAACGCGGACAAATATCTCGCGCCCGAAAGCTATGCGGTGACGCAGAACACCGATGTGCTGCTCGGCACAAACGTCTCGCGCACGGTACACGTCACCCCGAGCGAATCGTCCTCCTCCGGACCGCGCGGCGGCGGTGGCGGCGGATTCCACGGCGGAAGCAGTACGCACACCTCGTCCTCCGGCGGCACACACGGCGGCCACTCCGGCAAGTTCTGACCAAAAAGCGCCCAAAACACGGCGATTCCACGCACGGTAGAGTTCGAAACGCGGATTCTACCGTGCGTTTTTCGTTCAGTAGAGCGCAACGCCCGACCGGTAGGTTGGATTTTGGGGCGTTTGCGGCTATGATATTGTTAGAAATATGCCCAACGAGGGGGAAACACATGAACGATTATATCCTGAGCTGCTGTTCGACAGCCGACGTCACGGAGGAAAAGCTGCGCGCGATGGACGTGCACTACATCTGCAACCAATACACGCTCGACGGCGTCCCGTATGCGGACGACCTCGGCAAGACGATGCCGTACAGCGAATTCTACGACCGCATCCGGCAGGGACAGACCGGCGTCACAAGCCTGATCAACACCGCCGACTATGCCGATTACTTCACGCCGTTTCTCGAGGCGGGCAAGGACGTGCTGCACGTAACGCTCTCGAGCGGGCTTTCCAGCACCTATCAGTCCGCGCTCGCCGCCGCGGAGCTTTTGAAAGAAAAGTTCCCCGAGCGCAAGCTGTTGATCGTCGACTCCCGCGGCGCGTCGTCCGGCTACGGTCTGCAGATGGAAACGCTTTCGAAGATGCGCGCCGAGGGCAGGACGATCGACGAGCTGTTCGACTGGGCGCTCAAAAATCGTCTTCGCATCCATCACCTGTTCTGCTCCACGACGCTGACCTATTATGTGCGCGGCGGACGGATCTCGCCTGCGGCCGGCAAGATCGGCAACCTCTTCAACATCTGCCCGGTCATGCGCATGGACCATCCGGGCCACCTTGCGGTTTACTCGCGCGTGCGCACCAAAAAGCGCGCGCTGCGCGCGCTCGTCGATCAGATGGCAGAGCTGGCCGACGACGGCGAGCAGTATTCCGGCCGCTGCTTTATCAGCCACTCGGACTGCCTTGAGGACGCTCTGGAGGTCAAGCGGCAGGTAGAAGAGCGCTTCCGTCACATCGACGGCGAGATTGAGGTCTACATGATCGGTACGACGATCGGCTGCCATGCCGGTCCGGGTACGGTCGCCGTCTATTTCTTCGGCAAGGAACGCTGACAAACGGACGAATACCGGGCTGTTCAAAAGCCCTGTCATTCTGAAGCGGCGAAGCCTCTTGCTCTGTCATTCTGAGACGGCAAAGCCGTCGAAGAATCTCCGAACGTTGGCATGTCTTTCTGTTCTGAGATCCTTCGTCTCTTCGGTCCTCAGGATGACAAGTTTCTATCCGCCTCTATCTTGTCATTCTGAAACGGCGAAGCCTCTTGCACTGTCATTCTGAGACGGCGAAGCCGTCGAAGAATCTCCGAACGTTGGCATGTCTTTCTGTTCTGAGATCCTTCG
>CALFIV010000138.1 GCA_937877295.1 uncultured Clostridia bacterium | reverse complement strand
CGACGCTCTTCCGATCTGCGCATATGTGCGAAGCCTCCGCAAGTTTCACCGGATCGCTCCGCTGTTGTTCGATCCGGACGGCAGGCGGTATCGGTTTCTGTACCGCGTCGAACGGCTGATCGGCAAGGAAGGATTGCTCTCCGCGTTTTTGCTGGCAGCGCCGCGCAAGGATTCGGAGGACGCAATGAATCTTTCGCACCGCGCATGGACCAATCCGTTCCGGGAAAACGATACCCGCACGGACAGCGTGCCGGAGCTGTTCGACACTGCGCTGGCTCTTGCCGTCGAGTTGATCCAAGCCTATCAGAGCGGCGATTTTGAAACGCTGTTCAAGCTCTTACAAAACCGTACGATGCAGAAGGGAGCGCTTGTGTGAACCGCACCGAAACGCACATTTCCCCCACCCGCCTTGTGCCGATGACGGCGCTGTTGCTGCTGCTCTTTCTGTGGGCAGCGGAAAGCGTCGGCTGGTTTGCGCTGCTGTTTTTGCTGCCGATCGGGCTGCTCGGTTTGCCGCTTGCGGAGGAAAAGCTCTGGATTTGGCTGATTTTGATCGACATACTCGTTGCGGCGATCGTACTGTTTCTGCCCGTGCCCCACTATGTGTGGGCTGCGTTCGTATGTGTGCTTGCGCCGTACGTGCCGGTGCGCCATGCTCTGCGCATTATGAAGCGCGCCTATCATGCAACGCTTTTCTCCGTGGGCATCGTTACCGTCTATACCGCTCTCATGCTGCTCGGGCTTTGGTTTTTGAACGTTCGTCCGTATGCTGCGTGGGATCTGCATTGGATCGTTTTTGCGATCCTCGGATTTTTCTTGTTTCTGTTTTTGCTTGACGCCGGCTATCAGCTCTATCTGAAACTGTACCGGCGGCATTTGCGCCGTTTCCTGCTGCCGCGCGCATAACGCGGCTGCGCTTGCGCACACTATCGGTATGTGCGAGCAAAAAGCCATCCGAATCTACAAAAGCCTGTACCGCCGACGCCGCCGTCGGCGCTTGTTATTTGCGGCGGCGTTGATCGTCTGTCTGCCGCTGCTTGTCGCATCCGTCTGGATCTTTTCGCAGGACGCTTGGCATGCGCTCGATCTCGAAAAGGTTATGTCTGCGCAGGAAACGCTGCTGGTGAAGGACCGCGACGGCGCGATTGTTTCCCGCCTGTATCTCGATGAAAACCGTGTTTCGATTGACGCGAGTACGCTTCCGAAGCATGTCACGAACGCGTTTCTGGCTGCCGAGGACGCACGCTTCTATTCGCATCCGGGGTTTGATCTGATCCGCATCTGCGGCGCAGCGCTCAACGATCTCAAGGCGGGCAGCTATGTGGAAGGCGCCAGCACCATCACGCAGCAGCTGATCAAACTGACGCATTTGTCCGCCATCAAGACGCTCGACCGCAAGGTCGACGAGGCGATCCTCTCCTACCGGCTCGAGCAGATGCTCTCAAAAGACGAAATCCTCTCCTGTTATCTGAACCGCGTCTATTTCGGCGGCGGCTATTACGGCATTGAAGCGGCGGCAGAGGGCTACTTCGGCGTTCACGCAAGCGAACTGACGCTGGCCCAAAGCGCGCTGCTGGCAGGTGTGTTGAAATCGCCCGCCACCTATGCGCCGCACCTGCGGCCGGAAGCCTCCGTCGGCCGCCGCGGCGTAATCCTCGACCTGATGGTCGAATACGATATGATCAGCGAACAGCAGGCAGCCACCGCAAAAGCCGAGCCTCTGTCGCTTGTCGCCGATACCGTCAAGCAGCGTCACAGCTACTACATCGATCTCGTGCTGACCGAAGCGGCGGATCTTTTGAACTGCGATCTCAACACGCTGCTGACAAGCGGCTGTACGGTCGAAACGGCGCTGGATTCCCATGCGCAGCGCATTGCGGAAGCGGCGTTTTTGAACGACGCATATTTTCCGCTGTATAACGACGAATCCTGCGAAGGCGCGCTCGTGCTGATCGATGCAAAGACCGGCGGCGTTTCGGCGATCGTCGGCGGACGCGATCAAAGCAGCTCGCTTGCCTACAACCGCGCGACACGCATCCGGCGGCAGCCGGGCAGCGCAATCAAGCCGATTCTCGTCTATGCGCCCGCGTTGGAGGCAGGCTATACCGCGGCGTCAATGCTGCTGGACGAGGCAACCGAGTTCGGCGATTACACGCCGCGCAACGCATCGGGGCATTATGCGGGCTGGGTAACGATGCGCGACGCGGTCAAACGCTCGCTGAATCTGCCTGCGGTTTCTTTGTGCCGCACGCTCGGACTGCCCTATTGCAAGGCGGTTGCGGCGCGGTTCGGTATTTCCTTTGACGTACGCGACGATTCGCTGACGCTTGCGCTTGGCGGGTTTACCTACGGCGTATCACCCTATCGACTGTGCGGCGCGTACGCAGCGATCGCAAACGGCGGCGTCTATCGCGAGCCGTATGTCATCACGCGGATTCTGGATCGCTCCGGTTGTGAACTCTATCGGCGCACCGACGTCCAGACGCGGGTGCTTTCGGAGGGCAACGCATATATTCTGACTTCGCTGCTGAAAAGCGTCGCGACGGAAGGCACTGCAAAGCTTCTATCAGCGCTGCCGATGGAGCTTGCCGCCAAGACCGGCACGGTCGGCGACGAGACCGGAAACCGCGATGTCTGGCTGGCGTGTCTGAATCCCGATTATGCCGCGGTCGTCTGGATGGGCTTTGACGATGCGAAAAACGGTCGTTGCCTGCCTGCGGACTGCGGCGGCGGAACGTATCCGGCCATGCTGATGCAGGAGGTCTTTTTGCGGCTCTACGAAGGACGGAGCGCACCGACGTTTTCGATGCCGGACAGCGTGATCGCGGTTGCGCTTGACCGGCAAACGCTGAACGTCGAGCACATCGCCGTGAAGAAGCAGACGCTTTCCGGCTATCTTGGGCTGCTCGCCAACGCGAAGCTGCTGTACAAGTGCCCGCGCTTCGACATGAAGTCGAGGCGGTC
>CALFIV010000137.1 GCA_937877295.1 uncultured Clostridia bacterium | reverse complement strand
AAGCGCTTGTTTTCTTCGTCCATGGCAATCTCGGAGCAGCCGGAGACGCAGCATGTGCCCATGCCGCGCGCGACAACCGCCGCGTGAGAGGTCATGCCGCCGCGAACCGTCAGGATGCCCTGGGAAGCTTTCATGCCTTCAATGTCTTCCGGAGAGGTCTCAAGGCGGACCAGCAGGACTTTCTCACCGCGTGCATGCCATTCCTTGGCGTCTTCTGCGGAGAATACGATCTTACCGCATGCAGCGCCCGGAGAAGCCGCCAGCGCCTTTGCGACCGGCTTTGCTGCCTTGATGGCTTTTGCATCGAACTGCGGATGGAGCAGCGTGTCGAGGTTTCTCGGATCGATCATGGCGACTGCTTCCTGCTCGGTTCTCATGCCCTCGTCAACGAGATCGCATGCGATCTTCAAAGCAGCCTTCGCGGTGCGTTTGCCGTTACGGGTCTGCAGCATGTAAAGCTTGCCGTGTTCGACGGTAAACTCCATATCCTGCATGTCACGATAGTGGCCTTCGAGAATCTTGCAGACTTCGTTGAACTGCTTGAACGCTTCGGGGAACTTCTGTTCCATCTCTGCAATGTGCATCGGGGTACGAACGCCTGCGACGACGTCTTCGCCCTGCGCATTGGTCAGGAATTCGCCGAACAGGCCCTTTTCACCGGTTGCCGGGTCGCGAGTGAACGCAACGCCCGTGCCGCAATCGTCGCCCATGTTGCCGAATGCCATCGACTGTACGTTGACTGCTGTACCCCACGAATACGGGATGTCGTTGTCGCGGCGATAGACATTTGCACGCGGGTTGTCCCACGAACGGAAAACAGCCTTGATTGCTTCGAAGAGCTGCACTTTCGGATCCGTCGGGAAGTCCTCACCGATCTTCTCTTTGTATCCGGCCTTGAACTGATTTGCAAGCTCTTTGAGATCGTCCGCGGTCAGATCGACGTCCTGCTTGACGCCCTTCTTTTCCTTCATACGGTCGATCAGAACTTCGAAGTATTTCTTGCCGACTTCCATAACGACGTCGGAGAACATCTGAATGAATCTACGGTAGCAGTCCCATGCCCAGCGCGGATTGTTGGACTTCTTTGCGATGACTTCCACAACCTGCTCGTTGAGACCGAGGTTCAGGATGGTGTCCATCATGCCGGGCATCGACGCACGTGCGCCGGAACGAACGGAAACGAGAAGCGGATTTTCGAGGTCGCCGAACTTCTTGCCGGTGATCTCTTCCATTTTCTCGATGTACTCCATAATCTGCGCCTGAATCTCGGGATTGATCTGACGTCCGTCTTCATAGTACTGCGTGCAGGCTTCGGTCGTAATTGTGAAGCCCTGCGGTACGGGGAGACCGAGATTGGTCATTTCCGCGAGGTTTGCGCCTTTGCCGCCCAACAGGTTGCGCATTTCTGCGTTGCCTTCGCTGAACAGGTATACATACTTCTTTGACACAGTTAAATCCTCCTAAGATTTAGTAACGATTTATTATAACAATCAATTCAAAATGATGCAAGATTTTTCTTGCATCATTTGAAAAAACCTGTAAAAATTTATGGGATTTGATCGAGCAATGCGATTGCGCGGTCGGATTCTCCGAGCATTCTCGCGCAGGAATTGCGCAGGATCGGGAACAGTTCTTTGCGCAGCTCGTCCTTCAGAATGACTCGCGTCAGTTCTTCATGCGACAGCAGCAGAATGCGTCGCATTGCCTCAAGCGCCAGCTTGGATACCGGTCTTCCTCCGTGCGGACAAGCGTTGCATACGACGCCGCCCGCGTCCGCGGAATAATACAGCACGGCGTCCTGCCGCACATCGCGGCGGCAGACGGCGCAGCGTGTCAACGACGGTCGATAGCCGGCATGATCCAGATAATGCAGCATAAACGCGATCAAAAGATCTTTCGGATTGCAATCGGTATAGGCGAAATAGGACAACATGTGATACAACAGCGAAAACAGCGCTTGATCCGAGGATTCGCGTTCGATGACAGCATTCGTCAATTGCGTCGCTGCAGCGGCTGCCATAAAACGGTCGACGTCCTCCCGCAGCGGATAAAAGGTTTCACGGATATCACAGCCGTTAACTGTGGCACGATCGTTTCCGATAAACAGTTCGAATTCGCCAAACACGAACAACTGCGCGCAAGCAAGCAGAGGCGCGGTCGGCTTTCTGCAATTACGTGCTTTACAGTCGATCCTTCCGTGCTCCGCTGAAAACAGTGTCAGTATTCTGTCGTTGTCGCGATAGTCGGTATACCCTGTTACGATCGCTCGGATGCATTCGGTGGGCATTCTTTGCGTTTTGCTTCCTGATAGGCAAGATAATCTCTGATCCTGCCAGTTTTCATGAATTGTTCCCAATGTATTTGCGCTTCATTCTTCATACTGTCAGTATGCACAAAGCTTGCGCAAATTATAACATCATGCGGTTTTAATCGTCCCGATAGCCGAGTTCATTCAGCATTTGCTGACGGTTGCGCCAATCTTCCTTGACCTTAATCCAAAGCTGCAGATTGACGCGTACACCCAAGAGCCATTCGATGTCGGCACGCGCCTCTGTGCCGATGCGCTTGAGCATTTTTCCGCCTTTGCCGATGATGATCCCCTTGTGGCTTTCCCGTTCGCAATAGATTGTTGCCCAAACGTCCATCAATCCGCCATCCGGTCGCATCTCCAAACGATCCATTCCGACGCCGATGCCGTGCGGAATCTCATCACGCAAAAGCTGCAAGGTTTTTTCGCGGATCATCTCAGCGCAGATCACTCGTTCCGGCTGATCGGTCACCATATCGTCCGGAAAATACTGCGGTCCTTCCGTCAGGTATCCCGTTAACAGCGCCTCGAGCTGATCGATATTTTCACCGCTTTTGGCCGAAATGGCAAGCACCGTTTCAAAGCCGGCTTCCCGGATCGTTTCACGTGCTTCCTGCATTTGTGCCGCGCTTGCGATGTCGCATTTGTTGATCAGAACAATCACCGGAGAATGTTCCTGCTTAAGAATGCGCATGACGTCAGCGTCGCGGTCGCGAACGCCGTTTAATGCATCGACGACAAACAGAATTGCTTCGGTGTCTTGCGATGCGTCCTCTGCAACCTTCTGCATATATTCGCCGAGCTTGCTGCGCGGTTTCGTCATGCCGGGCGTATCAAGAAAGATCATTTGATAGTCTTTCCGTGTCAACACACCTGTGATCCTGTTGCGCGTCGTCTGCGCACGGTCGGTGACGATCGCGATTTTTTGGCTGACCAAACGATTGATCAGTGTTGATTTGCCGACATTTGGACAACCGACAATGCTGAAAAATCCGCTCTTATATCCTTCGCGATTCATAAAAGATCCTTCGGCCCGAACCGATGCGGGAGCATTTGATCCAGTGTTTGCGTAACGACCTCGCTTCCGTCGTTGTTGGACGTGATGATCAGAAAGCCGGACGCGCAAAACTCAGCCATGACCTGGCGGCATACGCCGCACGGAAACGCGGGAAGCTCACCCGATCCAATTATGGCAATCGCTTCAAATTCACGTACGCCGTCGAAGATCGCCTTAAAGAAAGCGGTCCGTTCGGCACAGATCGTCGGCGTATAGGATGCATTTTCGATGTTGCATCCCTGATAGACTGTCCCATCCTTTGTAAGAAGCGCTGCGCCGACCCGATAGTTGGAATACGGGGAATAAGACCGCTTTTGCGCTTCTGCCGCAAGCTTCAAAAGCTCTTGCTGTTGCTCCTTTGTTATCATCTTGTGACTCCTATCTGTTCTAAGATTGCCGTTTGTTTTTCGCGCATCACACGCTCATCTGCTTCATTCATATGATCGTAGCCCAGCAGATGCAGAACGCCGTGCACCGCAAGGAACGAAAGCTCACGTTCGAGAGAATGTCCGTATTCGACCGCCTGTTCCTCTGCGCGTTCCAGACAGATCATGATATCGCCCAGATATCCGTCTGCCGAGAGTGAGATCTCCCCTTCCCATGCGGGAAATGTCAGAACATCCGTCACGCGGTCGACGTGCCGAAAATCACGGTTCAGCGTCTGAATACGCTCCGGCGTATCGATGAGAATTGTCAGATCTCCGTTGCGCTTCTCAAACGCAAGCGCAGCGGCTGCCGCGCGTTCGATGCTTGTCCGCAGCTGTTCGTCGATAGAAACGGTTTCGGATAGAACGTCAATCATCGCGGCGCTCCTTTGCATGCGCATTCTCGTGCCGCTCATATGCCTGAATGATCCGCTGGACCAGCTCATGGCGTACAACGTCTTTATGTGTCAGTTTGACCACGGAGATCCCCTCTACGCCTTCCAGCACATGGATTGCATGTACGAGACCGCTCTTTTTTTCCTTCGGCAGATCGATCTGCGTCACGTCGCCTGTCACGACGATGCGGCTGCCTTCCCCAAAGCGCGTCAAAAACATTTTCATCTGTTCAACGGAACAGTTTTGTGCTTCATCGAGAATGATGAACGCATTGTTCAGCGTACGGCCGCGCATGTAAGCCAGCGGAGCGACTTCGATTGCACCGCGTTCCATCAGTTGTTTATAGGTTTCAAGTCCGAAGAATTCCTGCAGCGCGTCATACAGAGGACGCAGGTACGGATCGACTTTATTCTGCAGGTCGCCCGGCAGAAATCCGAGCTTTTCGCCAGCCTCCACAGCAGGACGCGTCAAAATAATGCGCTCGACTTCTTTATTCTTGAACGCAACGACCGCCATCGCAACAGCGAGATAGGTCTTGCCTGTACCGGCAGGGCCGACGCCGAAAACAAGCTCATGCGATTTGAGAGCTTGTATATACCGCTTTTGGCCGAGCGTTTTACATTTCACTTGCTTGCCGCGGTTGGTCAGCGCAACAACGTCGCCCATGATCTGTGAAATCAGCTCTGCGTTTCCATCCTTTGCAAGATCGATTGCGTAGCGAATTCTGCCGCGATTGATCGGTTCGCCTTTTCGCTGCATATCGAGCAGCTTTTCCAAGACCGTCTTGCACAGCGCAACCTGCCCCGGTTCGCCTTCGATCGCGATCCCATCGTTGTGAATGCGAAGCCGCACGCCGGTCTCCTCTTCGAAAACGGCAAGGTTTTCATCAAAAACACCAAACAGACCGATGGAATCATCCATCGATTCCAGTTCGATGCGTCCGATCGCTTTTCCTTGCTCATCCACCATTCGAGTAATCCTCCGTTCTTCCGATGGTTTCTTCTGCGGTCACAATCACGACCGCATATGTTTTTTCGTTCCGCGTTTGAATCGTACCGTATTGATTCAAAATGGATGCGTCCGTTGGTACTTCTGATCGCGCCGTTTCCGCTGCGCTTGTCAAGGCAAGCTGCTCTGCTTCTTCCGCCTCAAGTGTACGTTCCCGCAGGATGATCTCATGCGCAAGATATGTATCGCAGAACGTCGGCAGCCGGTCGCTGACCGGTATATTTCGTTCATCCGTCAGGCGATACCGTTCAAAGCTCGGCGTTGTTTGAAACACCGTCCACGGACCGATTCGGAATGTACGTACGGTTTCTGTGCGTTCCGTCTGGGTCGCATCCATCACGGTTGGCACAACCTCGCATTCGGCTTGGTATCGAACCGCGCAGCGCACCAAACCGTCCGCCCATGTTTCGAACGTTGTGTCCTTCCAAAGCATCGTGCCTGAAATCAGCACATCGCCCTTTTTGATCATGTCGCCCACTTTTACAAGCGCCTGTCCGCGTATGACGGTAATCTCGGTGACGATTCCGTCTCGATCGGCGATCAGATCGGAAGGGATGTCACCGACGCGCTTATCGGACTCCGCAGTTGCTTCAACCACACTGACCTTCAATGTGATTCCTTCCCGATCAAGACCGATCCATGCTGCGTCGTGAATGCGAGCCGAGAGATCATTTGCTGCCGTAATCAGTACAGGTCCTTTCGGACGTGCACCGATTTGCAGACCATGCTCCTTGAGCAGCATCAGGATCATTTCCGGATCAATGGTTTCATTGCCCACGATACGGATCACCCATATGCGTTGCGATGCTAAGAAAAGCAGAATCAGCATCAAAAGTGTTCCGATCCATAGGGCCGGTCGTTTGCGCATACGGTGCAGAAAGAACGGAAAGCCGCAACGTCCGACAATATGTATCCGAATCGGCAGTCCGCGTTTCAATCGATGCAGATCAAAGAAACGGTTTGTTGCAATCTCAAGTTGAATCACGCCGGGCGCGATCTGCCTCAGACGGCTGATACGAATTCCGTTATCGGAGATTCTCCGCAAAAAGCGTGCAATCGCCATTCCTTCAATTTGCAGTATAACATACCCTCGTAAAAAATGCCACATTAACTTTTTTCCTCAAAAGAAACCGATCGGATATCTCCGAAAATCATTGCACGCGAAGCTGTGAGCTGAGACATCGTTAGATCGTTTCCCGAAACGATCAGAATGCCCTGCTCGCTTGCGAATCGAATCATATCCGATTGAAAGCGCAGAATACCCCGGTGCTGTTCTACCAGCAAATCTGTCCCTCCGATCCAATGCGCGGCAAGCAGATGCGGGTCAATATCCTGCGGCAATTCCATTGCGCGCATAGCCCGGTGCAAAATCTTATACTTCTTTCTCATGGAATATCGTATGCGTATTTCGGCCCGATCCATACAAAAACCGCACGGATTCTTTCTGTGCGGCGGCGATTATATAACAAACCAACCGGTTTCGTGTTTCAAAGAGAATTCTCCGATGCTTTCGAAGAAAGCAACGACCGTATCCACGTTGTGATATGCATCCGAAGTGACGGTGTATTGCGGACTTGGCATATAAAAGCCTTCCACAACGCGGTCTTCATATGTCATCCATGTTTCATCCAGATACGGTCGCAGAATCATATCTTCCTGCGGATCTTCTGCAAGTATCAGTGTGAACACTTCTTCTGCTTCCACCGCGAGTCCGGAGCTGTACTCCAGATATCCCAGCGGCGTCTCCGGATTCATGGTATTGAGCAGATAGGAAAGGCCGTAGAGGGAATACACCCTGTCGTCGGACATGATTCTGTCCGTGTATGAGGCCAGCCACGCTCGCAGCTCCGAGCCGCGTACCAGCATGAGCGTATACTTCGGAATAGTTGCCTGCCGTGCACAGACGTCCCGATATCGCACTGCGCCGGCGTCCCATCCGGTTGTGCCGAGATAGGGATACGCAATGGACAAAACCGTTGGCGGAAGATCGGTGTCGTTGTTCTGTATCCATTGATTTGCGCCCCAAATCTGCATTTCATGGATCAGTTCCATACCATCCGTCGTTCTGAGCGTGTCATGCGTAAACGATTCGATCGGTTCGGACAGCGTACCGATGCGCGCGTCCATCATTTCGGACATTGCATTGACATATGGCTTGATCTGCTTCTGCAAGGCTTCATCCGGTTCGAAGTCCTTCAGATCGAACGATTGCACGCCATAAACAAGCGATCCGTTTTCTCTGCGTGCAAAAGAGACCTTTGTTGCGGATTCAGCACCGTTTGAAAGGGCAATGATGGGAACATTTTTTCCGCGAGAGTCATGTTCGCTGCGTATGCTGCCTCCATGACTGTGCGAAACGAGAACTGCATCGATTCCGTTGATCTGACGCAGCAGCTTTCGCAATGAATCCATATGACCCTGTGATTCATCGTTTTCAATGCTGCCGTAATAAAGGAGAAGACAAACATCGCAGTTTCCTTTTAGTTCGGTCTTGCATGCTTCAATCGAAGCGATCGGATCGGAAATCTGTACTTCATCGTATGCATCGGCAAGCCCCGGCTCAACGATACCGATGAGTCCGACCCTGCAAACTGTTTCGTCGGTTTGCGGCACTTCCAAAATACAGTATGGCAGAATCTCATTCCACAGCGCAGGTTCCGGATCGTTCACATTCGGATAAACCTTTGTGAGATTTGCGCCGAGTACTTTTGTGCCCTGCAACGTCAAGAGGTCCATTTCGTTTCGAACCATTTGTGACTGATAGGAAACTGCTTCTGTACCGAGCAGCACCGCATCGTATTGAAGGCTCAGAAAGATCTGTGTCATCGGACCGACGCGTTTGGACGTGAACAAGGTATAATCGTCGGAAATCGCACTGCCGAACAGCGAACCTCCTGCATCGACGAGCAGCAGGTTCGATTCTTTTCCGCGAAGCAAATTGACGAGCGAAACAAGGTTCAAGGCTGAGCAGCGATCTGTCTGATCCTCCGAGACAGAGCCCCATGCCTCGCCTTTCATATCCGCTGTGACGATCATTGAAAACTCGCATGTTGTTTTAGGCAGTTCATCCGGTGTAACAAGCACGCTGAGGATGAGCGTTGCGTCATAGTCGGTCACAACGCCGTCGCCGTTAAAGTCTGCGCGTGAAAGCTGTGCAGCGTCAAGCGATTCAAAGTGAGCAAGGTATCTTGTGATATGGTTTGCATCTTTTGCCGTGACTTCCCCGTCACCGTCTACATCACCGATTCGCACAGCGTCACCAACCGAAACCGACCCTGCCGGCAGCGCCAGCAGAATGATCAGAACCGTTAGAACTGTGAGTCGGATCGCTTTTTTCATGGAAGGTATCCCGAATCTTAGATGATTTTATATTATAACGTAGACTGCCTCTAAAATCAAGTTGAGTGCATCAAAAAAGGGACTCCGATCGGAGTCCCCGTCTTGTAGCAAATCAATACATGCCACCCATGCCTGCGCCGCCCATGTCGGGTGCTGCCGGTTCGGGCTTCGGAATATCTGCGACGATGCTTTCGGTTGTCAGGACCATTGCCGCGACAGACGCCGCA
This sequence comes from uncultured Clostridia bacterium, assembly GCA_937877295.1. The sequence continues at coordinate 928 of CALFIV010000137.1, read as the reverse complement.
TTCTGCAGTGCCGAACGCGTGACCTTCGTCGGATCGACGATCCCTTTCTCATCCATCATGCCGTATGTGTCGGTTGCAGCATCGTATCCGTAACCGACTTTCGCTTCACGGCGGATGTTCTCGATGACGACAGAGCCTTCCACGCCTGCATTCTTTGCGATCTGACGAATCGGTTCTTCGAGCGCACGCAGTACGATCTGGATACCGGTCTTCTTATCGCCGGATTCTGTTTCTGCAATCGCTTTAACGCGATCGGCGACCGACAACAGCGCAACGCCGCCGCCCGGAACGATGCCTTCCTCGACCGCAGCGCGTGTCGCGTTCAAAGCGTCCTCCATGCGGAGTTTGGAATCCTTCATCTCGACCTCCGTTGCAGCGCCGACCGCGATGACCGCTACGCCGCCCGCGAGCTTTGCAAGACGCTCCTGCAGCTTTTCTTTATCATAATCAGAGGTCGTTTCCGCAATCTGCGCGCGAATCGAATTGACGCGTGCTTTGATCTCATCGGGTGCGCCTGCGCCTTCTACGATGACGGTCTTTTCCTTATCGACTTTGACCTGCTTAGCACAGCCGAGCTGGTCGATCGTCGTTTCCTTGAGATCCATACCGAGCTCATCGGAAATAACCTGACCGCCGGTGAGCACTGCGATATCCTGCAGCATTGCCTTACGTCTGTCGCCGAAGCCAGGCGCTTTGACCGCAACGCAGGTAAATGTGCCGCGAAGCTTATTGATGACCAATGTAGCCAATGCTTCGCCTTCGACGTCCTCTGCAATGATCAGAAGCTTTCTGCCTGCCTGCGCGATCTGTTCGAGCACCGGAAGAATCTCCTGAATATTGCTGATCTTTTTCTCGGTAATCAGGATGTACGGATTGTCGAGCACCGCTTCCATCTTGTCGGTGTCGGTCGCCATGTACGCGGAGCAGT
>CALFIV010000136.1 GCA_937877295.1 uncultured Clostridia bacterium | reverse complement strand
ACAAACAAAGTGCTGCCTCATCTCAGCTCGTTAAACTGTTTTGAGACAGCGCCTTCGTTCAGTTGCGAGGCAGCACGCTGACCGATTCGATTCCGTAATAGCGGAACGCTTCGATTGCAGCTTGTCCGATGCGTTCTCCGGGCATCAGAATCGGCACGGCAGGCGGGCAGCCCACGTCCGGACGGGCCAGTACCGCACCGAGACATTGCGCAAGCGTCACAACGCGGCGCGGCGCAAGCATGGCCTCTCGCACGGAGCAGATGCGCTCCGCTCGCGTAAGCACAGGGGGACGGCTGAGGATCGGCGCATGCGCGGGAACTGCAGCAAGCTCGCGTTCCAGACGATTGAGATCCTCCGGACCGTTGTTCGGCGTAAACATGCAGACCAAGAAATCCGGATCGGCGAATTCGCAAAAGATCCCGGACTGTTCCAGCAGCGCAGCAAGCTGCGAACCGGTATAGCCTTTCATTTTCGGCACAAGCGTCAGCTTCAAGGGTTCGTTGCCAAACAACGTCCAACCGTCTTTGCGTAACCGTTCCTTCAGCGCATCCAGCTGCGGAACAAAACGCGCAAGCCAATCGGGCAGCGTCAACAGCGCCGGATTCTGCGCATCGAGCGATTGCAGGATCAGATATGACGGACTGGTCGAACCGAACAGCGCCAGCGCATCCTTCGCTTCACAGCAGAGCTCTGCAAGCCGCGCCGACAGATGCAGATACGCGCCGCCCGTCAGCACGGCGAGCGTTTTGTGTGCGGAATCGCAGCACAAATCCGCGCCGAGATCGATTGGATGCTGTGACGGCGAGAGAAACCGGAGATATGCGCCGTGCGCGTTATCAACCAGCAGCAAAACGTTGTGCGCATTGCAGACCTGTGCGATCGCAGCAAGGTCGATCGTATTTCCCAGATAATCCGGCGAGGTCAGATACAGTGCTGCCGGATGCTCCGAGCAAATCGCGGCTTCCGCCGACTCCGGCGTGGGATGCGCGCTCAAAAAAGTCGGCGCGTCGTCATAGAGCCATGCGACGTCGCAATCGAGCAGCGCGGCGGCGGACAAAAACGTTTTGTGCGCATTTCGTGCAGCGAGGATCTTCGGACGCATGTTTTGCCGCCGTGCAACCTGCGTTGCAAGAAACAGCATGGCGCGGATGCACTGCGAAGATCCTTCTGTGGAATAAAAGGTCGGACAGCCGAACAGCTTTGAGGCGTTCGCTTCGCTTTCGGCTATGATCCCGCTTGCCTCATAGAGACTGTCCGCACCGGAAATCTCGGTCAGATCACGATCCTCCAAACCCAAAGGCGCACGCCCTTTGTGCCCGGGAATATGAAGCCGGACGGGGGAGTGCGCAAGGTATTCGGTTACGAAATCGCAGATCGGCGTGTTCATATCAGTCATTTGCGTTGAGCTGCCGCACGATGGCGAGCATCAGCGCGCATTCCATGCGCTTTTTGAACAGATCGCAGCCATAGGGATAGATGCCGTTGATGCGTCCCGTGGCGTGATAGGCGTTCGCAGCGCAGCCGCCGGAGCAATAGAGT
>CALFIV010000135.1 GCA_937877295.1 uncultured Clostridia bacterium | reverse complement strand
TCCGGGATAAGGCTCATGCCCGCGACGCTGCGCTTGCGGATCGGCCACTTGGTGATATCCTTGCCGCACATCGTGATCTTGCCGGAGACGATCGGTTCGAGACCGGTGAGACCGTAGACGAACTCGGACTGGCCGTTGCCGTCGATGCCCGCGATGCAGACGATCTCGCCCGCATGCACGTTAAGGCTGACGTCCTTGACCGCATTGTTCTTATGGACCTTGGATGCGACCGTCATGTGCTCGATGCGCAGGACCTCCTCGCCGATATGCGGCTCGCCCTTCTCGACGTGGAAGCTGACGTTGCGGCCGACCATCATGCGGGACAGCTCTTCCTTGGAGGTGTCCGCGATGTTGACCGTGCCGATGTACTTGCCCTTGCGGAGAACGGTGCAGCGGTCCGCGACGTCCATGATCTCATTCAGCTTGTGGGAGATGAACAGGATGCTCTTGCCCTCCGCCTTGAGGTTGCGCATGATCTGCATGAGCTCGGTGATCTCCTGCGGCGTCAGAACAGCCGTCGGTTCGTCGAAGATCAGGATCTCGTTTTCACGGTAGAGCATCTTGAGGATCTCGGTACGCTGCTGCATACCGACCGTAATGTCCTCGATCTTTGCGTCGGGATCGACGTGCAGACCGTAGTGTTCGGACAGTTCGATGACCTTTTTCTTTGCTTCCGCCTTCTGCAGAAAGCCGAATTTGTTCGGTTCGACGCCCATGATGATGTTGTCCAGAACACTGAAGACCTCAACGAGCTTGAAGTGCTGATGCACCATACCGATGCCGAGCGCGTTCGCGTCGTTCGGGTCGTTGATCTTCACGACCTGCCCGTCCTTCTTGATGACGCCCTCCTCCGGCTGATACAGACCGAACAGAACGCTCATCAGCGTCGATTTACCCGCGCCGTTTTCCCCCAGAAGCGCGTGGATCTCACCATGCTTCAGCTGAAGCGTGATGTCGTCGTTTGCGATAATTCCGGGGAAGCGCTTGGTGATGTTGAGCATTTCGATGGCAAACTCGGAATGCGCGCCTTCCTTTTTGGGAATGTTCGCTGCGGTTTTCGTTTCCAATCTCACTACCTCCACTCTGTCAAGATTCGAGATGCGAATACACTTTCACATATGCTGATTTTATCACATGATATACACTTTTTCAAGAGGCGATTGCCGTACGCCCGCGGTTTTTTGACAACAAAAAAAGAGGCCCGGAATTCCGAGCCTCTGTCGGGTCAAAGATTAGCCCTTGATGTTGCCGTATGCATTGACGGTGATGTCGGTTGCGGGCATATCGCCGATGTCGTTGGACACGGTGATTTCGCCTGCGAACATCTTCGCGACGAGCGCCTTATAATCGTCCTGCGTGAAGGTGTCTGCCCACTGGGTGGACTCCATCGGGATCTGGACGAAGTTCGCCGTCGGATCGTCGCCGGAGACGAGACCGAGGGTTGCGATTGCGCCTGCGTAGTCAGACGCCCACTTGCCGGCAACGATGTCGCCGAGGGTTGCCTTAACGGTTGCTGCCAGACCCTTCATAGCGGAGGTGACGGTCATGCCTTCGCCGCCGAGACCTGCGATGATCGCAGCCTGGTCGACGTCAACGCCGATGACCTTTGCGCCTTCAACCTTCTTGGCCGCTTCAACCGCGGAGGTGTAGATGCCGCCGCCGCATGCGAAGACGACTTCAACCGCCTTGGTCTGATACCAGGTGTCCATGTAAGCGGTGATGTCCGCATCGCCGAAGAACTGGTTGCCGTAGACGTACTCAACGGTGACCTGATCTGCAATGCCGAGCTCAACAGCCGCCGCATTTGCGCCCTGAAAG
>CALFIV010000134.1 GCA_937877295.1 uncultured Clostridia bacterium | reverse complement strand
ATCTGATCGTGACTGGAGTTCAGACGTGTGCTCTTCCGATCTTTTCGGTCATCTCCTGCGACGAGCCCGGCGCGGAAAAAGTCCCGATGCTGCACGCAAAGTACATGGTGGAGCAGGAGATCAAAAAGGATCAGATGGATTGGGTCATTTACCGTCCGACCGGCTATTTCTACGACATCGCCAAGGTCTTTAAGCCGTATGTGGAAAAGGGCGAGATGCAGCTTTTGAAGGGCCACGGCAAGGTGAAAGCGAACGTGGTCGACTGCGCGGACTTTGCGGAATTCATCGTCGCGCATATGAACGATACCAACGTCACCTACAACATCGGCGGCAAGGAAACCTATACGTACGAAGAGATGGCGGAGATGTGCTTCAAGGCAGCCGGTAAGCCGTGTAAGATCAAGTGGGCGCCGATCTGGCTGTTCGGCGTGCTCGCAAACCTGCCGAAAATCAAAAAGGCAGGCAAGCACGACATCATTCTGTTCTCGAAGTGGACGCTGAGCCACGATCTCGTAGGCGATACCAAGGTCGGCGACAAGAGCTTTGCGGCGTATCTCAAAAACTATTTCCGGAAGGCATAAGCCATGTGCTGGGCATATAAAACGCCGATCATCCTGCCGTTCGTGCCGCTGTACCACCTGAACAAGACCGGCAGGAAATGAGGCCTGCACCATTGTATTCTGCGATCAAGAAAGAACGAAAAGAGGCCCGCGCTTTGCGAGCCTCTTTGCTGTTCAGTAGCGCCTTCTTGCACAGCGGCAGGAGGGTGCGCTGCGGCCGTTCTTGATCGCCTGCACGATCTCGAGGCACTCGCCGAAGCGTTGATAGTGCACGATTTCGCGCTCGCGCAAAAAGTACAGCGGCTCGATGATCTGACTGTTGTTGGTCATGTTCATCAGATGCTCATACGTTGCACGCGCTTTCTGTTCGGCTGCCATGTCTTCACTCAGGTCCGCGATCGGATCACCGGTGCAGGCGATGTACGAGGTCGTAAACGGCACGCCGTTCGGGTCGACGGGGAAGACGCCGTACGAGTGCATCACATAATAGCCGTCCAGCCCCGCAGCAGTCAGCTCATCCAGACTCGCGCCCTGCATGCATTGCGTGATCATCGTCGCGATCATCTCCCAATGCGCAATCTCCTCCGTACCGATATCGGTCAGGGTTGCGCGGACACGGTCGTCGGGCATGGAGTAGCGTTGGGTGAGGTAGCGCAGGCCTGCGCCGAGCTCGGAGTCCGGACCGCCGTATTGCGCCATCAGAAGCTTTGCCATGCGCGGATCGGGCTTGGTGATGCGCACGGGGTATTCCAGTCGTTTTTCATAGATCCACATAATGTCGCCTCCCTAATTCTGCCACGGCCAGGCCTGATAGACCCAGCTGCCCGCAAGATGCGGGACGTTGCCGAAGTTCTCCAGCGGACCGTAGGTTTCGGTGTATTCTGCGTACAGCCGGTCGAGCGTATTTGCGTAGCTGTTGTAGTCGCTTTGCGCTTCGAGGTCCTCGGGGTGGGTGTCAAGATAGAGCTGCAGCTCGACCAGCGCAAAGCGTACTTCGCCGATGCGCTTCAAAAGTGTCTGTTCTGCGCATTCCATGTCACATCGTCCCCCTTCTGCAAGTCGGATAATCGGAGACAAGCTCCGGGAAAAGTGTGCCGCGCGCCAGCGCTTCGCCCGGGCAGAAACCCGCGCGGTACACTTGAGTCGGGAAATAAACGGTCGCAAGCGCACAGCCGCCTGCGTCGGGCATGCCGCAGGAATTCTGCGCGCCGACAGCGCCGGCCAATACGACGTTATCGGCTGCAGTCGGATCGATCGCAGGCGCGTCGGACGTAAAGCAGCACCCGCCGTTTGCATTGGATTGTACCATCGTTGCTTCCTCCTTGGTTCTTTATTGCTATGGTATTTTTCTCTCCGAAAAGTGTGCGTATGTTTCGGGACGGTTCGGCATAGAATGCAGCGAACAGAGGACGGCGATGGAAATCACGCAGTTGGAACGGGGAGGGAAGAGAATGCTGTTTTCGGATCTGAAATGCAGGGAGGTCATCAATGTGTGCACCGGGGAACGTTACGGGAACGTCTGCGATCTGGAGTTCGACCCGTGCTGCGGGCAGGTGTTGGCAATCGTCGTGCCGGGCGGATCGCGGATGTTCGGGCTTTTGAAGGCGCGCGACGGCATGGCAATTCCGTTTTCCAAGATCAAAAAGCTCGGCGAGGACGTCATTTTGGTGGAGCTGCCGTAAATCGCGGGGCATCCGGGAGGACGCGCCTTTGGAAAAAGACCGGATGAATTTCTGAACAATTCGTAAATTTGCGCCGCTTTGGGGCTCAGCCGCATGACATGCGGGAAGCGATATGATATACTATGTTATTATGGCATCCGTGCAGACGGATGTACATCGCAAGGAGGACAAGCCCAATGAAATGCCGGTATTGCGGAGGCACGGACAGCAAGGTCATCGACTCTCGCCCGAATGAGGACTTTTCGGCCATTCGACGCCGCAGGGAGTGCATCGGCTGCGGACGCAGGTTCACCACTTGGGAGCGCATCGAGGAGAATCCCGTAATCGTCGTCAAGCGTGACGGCCGTCGTGAGCCGTTTGAGCGCGAAAAGGTGGCGGTCGGCATTCGGAAAGCCTGTGAAAAACGCCCGATCCCCGCGGACGTGCAGAACCGTCTGGTGGACGAGATCTGCCGTGAGATCAACAATTCGCTCGAATCCGAGGTCTCCACGGAGGCAATCGGCGAGCTGGTCATGAAAAAGCTCAGGGATGTGGATGAGGTCGCGTACGTGCGCTTTGCGTCCGTGTATCGTGAATTCAAGGATTCACAGACCTTTTTGCAGGAGCTGCAGCGGCTGTTGAACGAGAAATGACGCGCAACGAATTCGAACAGGCATACGCAACCGTCGCGCCCGCCTTTGCCTATCGGGAGAGGAACGGCGTCGGCATCTACACGATTCCGGCGTTTTCGGCGTACTCCGAAATCGACCACGGTTTTTCGGCACGGTCGGGCGGTGTCTCGACCGGCTGTTTTTCCTCACTGAATCTCAGCTTTACGCGCCCCGAGCAGCGCGAGCTCGTGGAGGAGAACTACCGCATTTTCTGCAAGGCGGCGGATATTCCCTTGGAGAGCATGGTCATGGACAACTACGAGCATGGCACGACGGTGCTGCTGGTGGATCGCAACGACTGCGGCAAAGGCTACAGCAAGCCGCCGCTTCCGCTGTGCGACGGACTGGTCACCGACGATCCCGAGGTAACGCTGATCACGGGACATGCGGACTGCATGGCGTTCTATTTTTACGATCCCGTGCATCGGGCGATCGGGCTTTGCCATGCCGGCTGGCGCGGCGCATTGGACCGCATCGGTTCGGAGGTCATCCGCATGATGCGCTACGGCTGCAAGAGCGATCCGCAGGACATCATCTGCGGCGTCGGGCCGTCGATCTGTCCGAAGTGCTTTGAGGTTGGCGACGACGTAGCGGACGATTTTGAAGCCGCGTTTCCGCAATGCGATCTGCGGAGCGTCAATGCAAACGGCAAGGCGACGATCGACCTCTGGCGTGTGGCGGCTGCGCAGTTTCTGGAAAGCGGCGTAAAGCCCTGCAACATCCATCCGATAGGCGTATGCACGTTTGAGGACACGCGGCTGTATTCGCATCGCCGCGACAAGGGACGTACCGGCGGCATGGCGGCGTTCCTTCGAATCTTAAAAAAGTCGTGAAATCGCGCAAATTCGTTGACAAGCACAGAGATAAAGTGTAAAATTCAAAGGATTCCATACGGGAAATAAGCAGGAGACAAAACATGAAAAGAAAGAAAACCATTCGAAACATCATCATCGTTTGCGTCGTGGTCGTGCTGATCGTCGCAGCAGTCGTTCTGACGATCATGCTGCGCAAGGACGGCCATAACATGAACGCGTTTGAACGCGCGCGCACCGCGGCGTCGGCAAACGGCGAGACCGTTACCATGCAGGAATTCGCCATGATGTTTGATACCCTTGTGCAGACCTATTCGTATTCGTCTCTGACCGACGAGCAGCTCAAAACACTGCAGGAAAATGCAGCTTCGCAGGCTTTGATGCAGAAGATCTACACCAAAGAAGCAAAGGCGCTGGGCCTGACGCTCACGGACGAGGAGCAGGCGGCTGCGAAGACGTCCGCACAGGAACAGATCGATGCGATCGTTGAAAACTACACCCAGCAGCTGGTCAGCTCCGGCACCTTCACGAAGGCTGCGCTGGACAAGCAGGTCGCCAATTACTACGCCATGCTCGGAATGAACCAGAGCCAGTACTTTGCGTACTGCAAGGAGCGTTACGAAGCAAGCGCCTATGCGGACAAGCTGGACGCCTACTATGAGGAACACGGCACGGGCTTTACCGAGGAAGAGATCCTCGCGGAATACCATGAAGAGGTCGAGCCGCTCATGGAAACCTATTCGGCAGGTCAGTATTCGATGTACATGATGTACTATGCGTACGGCTATATGACGCCGCTGCTGTACGTCCCCGAAGGCTTCTTCTATATCGATCTGGTGCAGGTCAGCAAGGACAGCGAGGAGGAGATCAACGAGCTCTTCGCCAAGGTTGACAACGGAGAAATGACATTTGAAGAGCTGATGGAATCCGACGAAAACGTCTTCCTGTATCGCTCGCTCGAAGCGCCGTACGCGATCGGCGATGACGATTACAACTACGTGTTCACCGATGCGGAAGCGTACGAAGCCGCAAAAGCGCTGGAGATCGGACAGACCGGTACGTACATTATGCCGGTGACGCAGAAGGACGACGACGGCAACGAGACGGTCGCAAGCTATACCGGCTACCTGTTCCGCAGAGTGGAGGGTACGATGTGTGAGGAAGGCCAGTCCGGCATCATCAAGATCGACTATTATCCGCAGATTCGCGAGAGCGTCGAATCCACCATGCTTCAGGAGAAGTGGCTCAGCGACGTCGCGTACAATGACGCGATGTACACCTACAGAGGTTCGCTGTAATGAAGCAGAAATCGGTTCGCCTCGTTGCGTGGATTCTTGCGGGACTGATGCTGTTCGGTGTGGTCGTCGCAATGTTCGGCTACATGCTTTCCTGAACGCATAAAACTGTTTACCAAAAATCGGAATGCCGGTGCGCTTGCAAAAGCAGCACCGGCATGTTACAATAGAACCGATCGGAGGTGCGCTTGCCGTGCATGCGCCCCAAAGACGTCATACGGAGGGAATTACGATGAAAAGAGCGTTGGCTGTGATTTTGGCGTTGGCTTTGTTTGCCACGCTGATTCCGGCTGTCGCGTCGGCGTCGGGCGACTATGAGCTGGAGATCAAAGGCGGGTCAATCGCTGCCAATACGGTTTCGGTCGACGGCGCGGACTGCCTCAAGGTGGATGTATACCTCAACGGCGTCACGGCGCAGAAGCTGCTTGCGTCCGCATCCTTCTCATTGGAATACGACAGCACGCTGCTCAGCTATTACACCGATTCGACAGCGCTCGGCGAACCCTACCTGTATACGGTGGACGGCAACGGCAATCGTCTGTCCCGCCCGGCGCTTTTTATGAACACGGCGATCGCGGGAACGGTGCTGTTTGCGCTTGCATCCGATTACGGCTGCAAAGTTGAGGACGGCAAGCCGATGATCACGCTGTATTTCCGGATCAACCGTGCGCTGCGCGCCGACGAAACGATCGCCTTCACGCTTGGAAATGACGCGTTTGCCGAATCCATCGAAATGGAAAGCACCAAGGCGGGGAAGACCGCCGTGACTGCAAAGCGCAGCCTGACGGCAAGCTTCCTGCCGTATACGGCTTCCGCGGTGATCGAGTGGGACGGCACGGATGTGCAGTATAAGGGCACGACCCCATACGTCGTCTACAACGGATCGGCACAGACGCCGCGCTTCACCGTAAAGGACGGCGACGGCAATCTCATCGATCCGAAGTACTATACCTATACGTACCGGGAAAACACGCAGCCCGGAACGGGTTATGTCAATGTGACGTTCACGGGCGATCATACAGGCGGCTGCAGCGCATTCTTCAAAATCTATCTGCCGCCGACGACCGGGACGACGGTCGAAAACGTACAGGAAGGCATCAAAATTTCGTGGGACGCGGTCGAGGGCGCGGCAGGCTATGTCATCTATCGCAGAGCTTGGAACAGTGTGTCCAGCGGCTGGACGGCCTTCTCACGGTGGAACAACGTGACCGGCACGACGTGGACCGACGGAACGGACGATACGCATAAGGTCTATGCCGGTACGCGGTATCAGTACGGCGTCAAGGCGTATTTCGCACAGCGCTACGATCCGATCGCGGAAGCTTACATCGGCGGCAACGAGAACGCGCCGCTCGGGAACTACAACCTCGGGATCGTCGGACCTCTGGTGACGACGGTGCGCATCACCACACGTGTGTTGAATAAAGTGGAGGCAGACAGCAGCCGGCTTACCGTCAAATGGACGGGCTCAAAGGTCTTTACCGGCTATCAGGTACAGATCGCAACCGACCAAGCGTTTGCCAACGGGGTTAAGACGGTTAAGATCGACAAGGCGGCGACCTATGAAACCACGATCGGGAATCTCAATGCGGCGACAACCTACTTTGTGCGCGTCCGCTCGTATCAGGAGTTTGAAGGCGTGACCTACTACGGGCAATGGTCGAATGTGCTGAGCGGCACAACCAAGTGATATTGCAATTCAAAGGGCTTCCGGTGAATCCGGGACGCCGATCAGACAGATCGAATTTCAAAGATAAGAGCACTTAAGCGGAGAGAGAGGAGTTCTCTCCGCTTTCTGTTTCATCTCCCGACAATCGCATGATTCACACGGCCATATTCCTCGCTGCGTTGTATCATGAATCTTGTGAAGACAAAAACTTTTTGCGACATTTTGGCGGGTTCGGTTATCTAATATACAGATGATCATCTGAAAGGAACAAGGTAATGAACAAAGAACAGACCGACGCGTGGTTTTCACATGAAATCGAGTCGATGAGCGATACGCTGTTTCGCGTTGCTTTTTCGATTCTGCGCAATTACACCGATTGTGAAGACGCCGTGCAGAACACCATATTGAAAGCGTATCAGAATCTGGACACATTGAAAGTGCGGACATACTTTCGTACATGGACCGTCCGAATCTTAAAAAACGAATGCTTTGCCATCTTAAAAAGACAGAAGATGACCGTTCCGCTCTCGGAGCAAACGGACGCCGATTATGAAATAGAGATTCCGGATCTTGATCTGAATCGCGCGTTTGATACGCTTTCACCGGAGGAGCGGCTGACGATCACGCTGTATTATTACGAAGGGTATAAGACCGCAGAAATTGCAAAGCTGACCGACGTCAGCAACAGCACGGTGCGCAATCGGCTTTCCCGTGCCCGCGCCGCGCTGAAAGAAAAACTAACGAAAAGGAGTTTGAACTATGAAGTCCTTTGACACTCGCTTACAACAGAATTTATTCCCGAAAAAGCCCGCTGCGTTTGATCAAATGGTTAAACGTCAGCTTAAGAACGTTTGCAGCCGGCCTGAATCGCAGCAGAGCAAGGTCATCCCCTTCCCGACCGCCGAAGACAGGAAGCCTGTCAAAAAGACCGCAAGCCGGTTCTGGCGCTTCGGAACCGTCGCCGTTGCCGCAGTTCTTGTGATCTGCACCCTTGCCGTGGGCACGGTCGCCTTGCTGGCCGGAAGATCGAAGCAGTCGCCTGTCGCAGCCGCAAGCGAACAGCCGCAAACGACTGCGACACCGGACCTGACGCGCACCGTGTATGCGTCCACCGTCGACGAATTCCTTTCGGCGATCGCGTCGGATACGACCATCGTCCTGACCGGCGACGTCTACAACCTGAGCACCGCGTACGATCACGACGGAAACAAGCACATGTGGCGCGATGTGGAGGACGGCTATGAGCTGGTGCTCTGCAACCTCGAAAACCTGAAAATCGTCGGCTCGAAAAACACCGTGATCGAAACCGATCCGCGCCATGCGGCGGTCCTCGAAGCCGAGCACTGCACCGGACTGGTTCTTCAAAACCTGACGGTCGGACATACAAAGAAGCCTGAAAAATGCAGCGGCGAGGTCATATGCCTGACATCGTGCACGGATACGCACATCGAAAACTGTGCGCTGTACGGCTGCGGAACGTGGGGCGTCACCGCGTGGTACAGCGACGATCTGACCATTGCGGACTCCGAGATTTACGAATGCAGCAACGGCGCGCTCCACATCTGGGAATGCGCAGGCGTCGAAGTGACCGAGAGCATTATCCGCAATTGCGGCGGAGGCGGCACGCTTTCCGATCTGATCTACATTCAGGACGGCGACGTCTCGATTTCGAACTGCGATATTTATGACAACACGACGGAAGGCGCG
>CALFIV010000133.1 GCA_937877295.1 uncultured Clostridia bacterium | reverse complement strand
AGGGATTTACCGTACGCCGCGACGACGCCGGAGCATATGTGGTGGAAGGCGGAGACGTGGAACGCATCCTCGATACCACCGATCCGGAGGATGACGCGTCGATGCGCCGCTTCCAGCAGCTTCTGATCAAGACGGGGATCATTTCGGCGCTGCGCGAGATGGGCGCGAAGGACGGCGATACGATCCGTCTCGGCGAATGGGAATTTGATTTTACGGATTAAAGGAGATTGGATATGACAGGCAAGGACCGCGCACAACTGCGCAAACAGGCGAACCAGCTTACGGCGATCTTTCAGATCGGCAAGGACAACATCACCGCACCGCTGATCGAGGCGGTGGATGCAGCGCTGAAAAAGCGTGAGCTGATCAAGCTTTCCGTGCTCGAAACGAGTGCGCTTTCCGCTAAGGAGGCGGCGGAGCAGCTTGCGGAGGCGACACAGGCGGAAGTCATCCAGTGCATCGGACGCAAGTTTGTGCTCTATCGGCAAAAAGAAGAAGACGAATGAGCGCGGTGCGTATTTTGCACTTTTTGCGGTAACGAACGCCGTTATTCCGGGCCGAACTGTCTTTTGCCGGGAACGTGCATGCGGTAGCATGTTGGCAGGACGCAGACAGAAGCGTCAAAACGCAAAGGATGGAAGCAAGGAGGAAACAATGCTTGTAATACGTGATTTGGTCAAATCCTACGGCAGCGGACCGCGGGCGGTCGACGGACTGTCGCTGTCGGTGGAGGCAGGGGATATCTATGGCTTCATCGGACACAACGGCGCGGGCAAAACGACGACGCTGCGCTGCGTGGCGGGCATCCTGCCGTTTCAGGAGGGCGAGATCACGGTCGACGGACTGTCGATCCGCGAGAAGCCTCTGGAAGCCAAGCGCATCATGCGCTACATCCCGGACAATCCCGATTTGTACGGGTTTTTGACCGGGATCGGATACCTCAATTTTCTCTGCGATATTTACGGCATCGACGCCGCAACGCGCAGTGCGCGCATTGCAAAATACGCAGCGCTGTTTGAAATCGAATCCAAGCTCGGCGATCTCGTGAGCTCCTACTCGCACGGTATGTGCCAGAAGCTTGCACTGATCGGTGCGCTGGTGCAGCAGCCGAAGCTTCTCATGCTTGACGAACCCTTTGTCGGTCTCGATCCGAAGGCGGCGCATACGTTGAAAACCATCATGCACGAACTGGTCGAAAGCGGCAGCGCGATCTTCTTCAGCACGCATGTGCTCGAGGTTGCGGAAAAGCTGTGCAACAAGATCGCGATCATCAAAAACGGCAAGCTGGTCGCCTCCGGGCCGATGGATGCGGTGCGCGGTGATCAGACGCTCGAAGAACTGTTTTTGGAGCTGACAGACGCATGAAACCGCTTTGGATTCTGATTAAGCTGTACGTCAACAGCATTTTCCGTTTCTCGGTGATGCGTCATTCGCACGATTCGCGGGAGCGCAGGAATGCGATCATGGGACTTGTGGCGATCGGCGTCATTGCGGTAACATACGGCTTTATGTCGGCGGTCAACACGTTCTCCGTTTTTGCGCTTCAGGGCGTCAGCAAAGCACCGTTTCTGCTGATGGGTACGATGGCGAGCATGTTTGCGCTTGTCATGGCGTTTTCGCAGGGCAGTGCAACCCTTTCCGCGTTTGCGGATTTTGATACGCTGCTCGGCATGCCCGTACGGACGTCGGTCATTGTGCTTGCGCGGTTTGCGGCGCTGTATCTGGTGGAAGCGGTGTATGCGCTGCCGTTTTTGCTGCCGTGCGGCGTCGTATATGCGATCTTTGCAAAGCCCGCTTGGTGGTTTTATCCGGCATACCTCATTCTGGTGCTGCTCGTGCCGGTGCTGCCGCTGATCATCGGCAGCGCTGCGGATATTCTTGTCGGCGTGCTGTTTGCCAAAAGTAAGCACAAAAAGGGCATCACATCGACAATCAAGACGGTGTTTCTGCTCGTGTTTGTCGCCGGCGCATATCTGATGCCGCAGCTGACAAGCCGGTTCTATGCGGACGTCGAGGGCATTTCCCGCACGCTTTCACGCGTTTGGCCGCCGGCGGACTGGTTTGCGCAAGCGGCGGTCGGTTCGTGGCCGATGCTCCTGCTGTTTGTATGCGGTTCAATCGCGCTGTGCGCGCTCTATGTACGGATTCTGAACGCCACATTTCTTTCGGTGCACGACCGGCTGTCGTCGGGTTACCATGTCAAAGGCTATCGCCTCGGACAGCAGCGGCAAAGCAGCGTGCAGAATGCGCTGCTGCGCATCGAGCTGAAGCGCTTTTTCAACAGCACGGCATGGGTGCTGAATACGATCATCGGTTCGATTCTGATCCTTGCATTCGGCATTGCGGCCGGTGTTCTGTCCGGGAGGCTGATCGACCTTCTGGATGCGATGGGAATGAAGCACGCGGCAGGCGGAATCCTGATCGCGGTCATGATCTTTTGCGCGACGCTCGCGCCGACGACCAGCTCTGCGATCTCCATGGAGGGCAAGCAGATCTGGATGTCCAAACATTTGCCGATCCCGGCAAAGCTGTGGCTGCGCGCAAAGCTGCAGGTGAATCTGCTGCTGGTCGGGCCTTCGATACTGATTGCGACAACGATCCTTGCGATCGCATTCCGCTCGCTGCTGCATCCGCTTGACGTCGCAGGGCTGTACCTGCTTCCGCTCAGCGCGCTGCTGTGCTCCACGGTGATCGGGCTGCTGGTCAATGCAAAGATGCCGCGGCTCAACTGGAAATCGGAAACGGAGGTTGTCAAGCAGAGCGGTGCGGTGCTGATCATGATGCTGGTCTGCTTTACGATGGTGGCGGTTACGCTGCTGCCGATCCTGATCCTGCGGCAGCCGTGGGTCGCGCTCGTGCTGACAGCCGTGCTGCTGATTCCGACCGGAATCGTATATTTCAGGCTTTTGAGCAATGCGGAACAAATTCGCATGAATTTGTAATAATTACGTGACATTTATAACACATTCATGGTATAATATACTGTACAATGCATATGCGGACAAGTATGCGGATACTGCGCGAAGGAGGCGACGGCGTTGTCGGAATGGATCAGCATCTTCCGAACGGTTTTCAATGTATTGAAGCAACCGAGCGGACTGGTGAGCATCATTTTTGATGTCCTCATCATCACGATCTTTCTGTATAAGGTTCTTGAATGGACGAGGGAGACCCGGGCTTATCAGGTTATGAAGGGCATCGGTCTTCTGTTTGTCGTATCCGTTCTGGCGCGCTTGTTCGGTCTGACGACGATCGCATGGGTGCTCGACAGCATTCTGGCGAGCGGCTCGATCTTCCTGATTTTGTTCATCCTGTTCACGCCGGAGCTGCGCCGCGTGCTGGAACGCATCGGTTCGCACCGCATCAGTAAACTCGGCGTGATCTCGGAGGATACGGATACCCGCCGTCTGGTGCAGGATCTCAAACGTTCGATTCTGCATCTTTCGAAACGCCGCGTCGGCGCGCTGCTCGTATTCGAGCGTCGCTCGGGGCTTGGCGATATTGCCGCGACAGGCGTTCAGCTTGACGCTGCGCTGTCGGGCGCGCTGATCGAAAACATCTTTGAGCCGAATACGCCGCTGCATGACGGCGCGGTCATCATCCGCGGCACAACGATCATTGCGGCAAGCTGTCTTCTGCCGTTGTCGGACGACATGAAGGTCGCACGTGAGCTCGGTACGCGTCACCGCGCGGCGATCGGCGTTTCCGCTGCGTCGGACTGTGTGGTTCTTGTCGTATCGGAAGAGACCGGCGCGATCTCGGTTGCACGGGAGGGCAAGCTGATCCGCTACATCGACGAAAAGGCGCTGACCAATACGCTGGAAAGCCTGTTCGAGAAGGATCAATCCTTCGTGCTTCCGTGGAATCGCAAGAAGAAGGAGGCGTAACATGACAAAGCGACAGAAGTTTTTCTCCGCCGTGGGACGATTCCTGAAAAACATCTTCACCAAAAACATTGCACTGAAGATCATTGCGCTGCTGTTTGCGATCCTGCTGTGGAGCTACGTGCTTTCCATTGAAAATCCGCTGTATACAAAGCATGTTCGCGATGTGGATATTTCGATCATCGGCGAGGATACGCTGAACAGCAGAGGACTCATGCTCGTAACGCGCGACACCGGTACGACGGACGTCGATATCCTGTGCCGCATCAACAAGCACAGCGAACTGGACGCTTCCCGCGTGACGTGTGTGGTCGACCTTTCAAACCGGGCGATTTCGCTGGACGAAGATGTGGACAGCAAGAAGATCATGCTCGACGTACAGGCGAGCGTCACATCCGAATACGGTACGATCCAAAGCCTGTCGGTCAATTCCGTAGAGCTCGAGGTTGCGCGGCTCTCGTCCCGCAACAACGTGCGCGTGACGGCCAGGACGACGGGCAGTCTGCCGGAGGGCTTCACCGTTGAGCTGCCCAGCAACCTTTCGATCTCTATGCGCGGACAGAAATCCGTGCTCGATCAGATCGTACGCGGCGAGGTGACGATCGATCTTGATTCGTTCCCGGTCGGCGATCCCGCAACGCTCGCCAACACCTACGACCGCGTGCTGCCGGTGCAGTTCTATGACAGCTCCAATATTCTGCTCGAAAACATCGCGTCAAGCGACGGCGAGTCCTTTACGATCAACGCACGCGTCGTGATCCGCGCATATAAAGAAGTCGACATTGTTCCGGCGATTGAAATGACGGACGAAGGGTACACATGGACGTACATATCCTCGCGCAGCAAGGTCACGCTCTACGGAGACTGGAGCGTGCTCAACGGAATCGATTCCGTAACGACCACGTCGATCGCGGCGACGCCCGATATGCACAATACGCCGGTTGCGGCGGATCTGATCCTTCCGGACGGGGTGGAGACGACCTCGGGCTTCAATAAGACGATCACCGTGACGATCACGGTTGCGGAAGAAACCGATCAAAAAACCTTTGATGTTCCGATCACCTATGCAAAGACCCTCGGCGAAGGGCTTGCGCTGCATCCCGATGCGCCCAAGACGATCGGGATCACGGTCAGCGGACCGAGAAGCGCGGTGAACGCCTTTGACGCATCCCACGTTACCGTTACGGTTGATCCGTACGGCTATGCCGCCGGCACATACACGCTGCCGGTCAAGGTGGACAGCGGTAAATCCAGTGACGCTCTGACGATCACGCCGAATGCGGAAAGCGTCACGGTGCAAATCATCACGGTTGAATAACCACCGGGGGCAGCACACGCCCCCTTTCCTTTATGCAAACAATCTATCTCAAAAATCTCAGACGCGAGCTCGATGCGACGGACGAATCGTTCGCCGCTTCCTGCTGCGCAAAGCTCGGCGTTGCGCGCGACGCACTGACACGCGTCCGGATTGTGCGCCAGTCGCTGGACGCTCGCAAAAAACAGGATATTTTCTACTGCATCCATGCAGAGCTGACGCTGACGGATGCGGCAGCGAAGCGTGTACTGAAAAACCAGAAGCTCGGCGCTGAACCGGTAAAGCCTGCGCAGGCAGAGATGCCGTCCTTCGGCAGCAAACCGCAGGACGGGCGCATCCTCGTGGTGGGCCTTGGTCCGGCCGGCTTGTTTGCGGCATGGACGCTTGCGAAATTCGGGTATCATCCGCTCGTGATCGAACGCGGTCGTCCGATGGATGAGCGCGTCAAGGATGTGGAACGCTATTGGTCGGGGCGAATACCCGAGCCCGATCCCGACAGCAACGTTGCTTTCGGCGAGGGCGGCGCCGGCACATTCTCCGACGGGAAGCTGACTACGCGCATCCGCGATCCGCACATCGACGGCGTGCTTCAGACCTTGATCGACTGCGGTGCGCCGGAAGAAATCGGCTATCTTGCAAAGCCGCACATCGGCACGGACCGGCTGCGCGAAACGGTCAAAGCACTGCGCGCCCGCATCATCGAAGCGGGCGGCGAGGTCCGGTTTTCCACAACGCTCAGCGATCTCAGAACGACAGACGGTCAGGTCACTCATGCGCTTTTGCGGCAGGGCGACCGGCAAACGTGGGAGCGCTGCTCTGCACTGATTCTTGCGATCGGACACGGCGCGCGCGATACGGCGCGCATGCTGTATGATAAAGGTGTATCCATGGCGCCGAAGGCATTTGCGATCGGCGTACGAGCGGAGCATCCGCAAAGCTTGATCAATGAGAGCCAGTACGGTCCGATGGCAAATCATCCGCGGCTCGGCGCAGCGGAGTACCGTCTGACCGCCAGAAGCGGCGAACGCGGCGTCTATACCTTTTGCATGTGCCCGGGCGGGCAGGTCGTGGCAAGCGCCAGCGGTGCGGAGCAGGTGGTGGTCAATGGAATGAGCAATTTTGCCCGCGACGGCGTAAATGCAAACGCGGCGGTGGTGGTGCAGATTTCCCCGGAGGATTTCGGACCGCATCCCTTGGACGGGCTGCGGTATCTGGACCGGCTGGAACGCGATACATTCGTATTGGGCGGTGCGGACGGCTGTGCGCCCGCTTCGACGGTCGGTGCGTTTTTGCGTGATGAGATTTCCGGCTCTTCGCGATCGGTTTCGCCGACATACCGGCCCGGCGTTCGTTATACGCGGCTTTCCGAATGCCTGCCCGATTTTGCAGCGGCCGGCATCCGCGAAGGTCTTTTGGCATTCGGCAGGCAGCTTAAGGGATACGATATGGAGGATGCGATTCTGACGGCGGTTGAGAGCCGCACATCCTCGCCGCTGCGTATTCTGCGCGACGAAGGGATGCAATCCGTATCGCACCCGGGGCTGTACCCGGTCGGCGAAGGAGCGGGGTATGCGGGCGGCATTGTCAGCGCGGCGGTCGACGGCGTCAAAGCAGCCGAAGCGGTGATGCGTATATTTGCACCGCTTCCATAATTTGTCGAAAATGCAACAAAGATTCGTTTTTCTTGTGAATAAACTTTCAACAAACGCCTACGGGCGTTCTTTTTTATCGCATAATGTGGTATAAAGAAAGTACAAATTGCGCGAAAGGAGGAAACGCGATGAAACGGATCATCAGCATTCTGCTGATCGCTTTGCTGCTTTTGCCGGTTATCGGCCGGTACGATCATGCGGATGCTGCGGAAGAGACGATCGTGCGCGTCCGGCTGTCGACCGGCGACGCAGCGTCGGTGAGCGTATCACTTTCGGGCAAGTATGCCGTCGACGACAAAACCGTTTCGGGCGGCACGGTAACCGCATCGATCGATAACGGCACGATCACCGTCGAGCATTCCTCCCAAGGCACGCTGCAAACGTCCAAAACCTCGGTGCGGCTGCGCCGCGTCGGAACGGACAGCAATACCAAGCTGACCTTCCAGAACGCTAAGCACGGAAAGCTTGTGTATTACGGCGATTTCGTCTTCTATAACGATGGGGGAACGCTGCGCGTCATCAACTATGTCGACATGCAGAATTATCTCTACGGGGTTGTCAGCGGCGAACTGTCGGATTCCTCAAAGCCCGATCTGCTGAAGACCGAAGCAATCACAGCAAAAGGCTTTGCACTTGCGGAGGTCGAAACGCGCGCATCCAAATATTTTGACGTTTATGACACCACACAGTCCCAGCTCTATTACGGATACATTGCGTCGGATAAAAACACGATTGCGGCAGTGGACGCCGTCTGGAAGCAGACGCTGCGATTCGGCGGCAAGACGGTCAAGACCTACTACAGCACGGCAAACGGCGGACAAATGATCACGCCGCGCATCCGCTGGGGCGGCACGGCAAACGACGGCGCGTATTCGTTCGGCTACGATCCGTTTGATCTTGCGGGCTCATCCAAGAACGTATCCGTCACGGTCGACGGGGCGTCGCCGGGCAAGATGGACGCCAACCTCTCTGCATTTCTGCTTCAGAAGACAGGGGCAAAGGAGCTTGTGTCGGTTGATTCGCTGATCGGCGTTTACGATCCGGACAACCCGAACGGAACGGCGCGCTATCCGAGTACGCTTGCGCCGCAGAAGCGCTATGACTGGACGCTTACGGTCAAGGACAGTGCGGGTGTGAGCAAGCAGGTTTCGTTCTCCTGCACGCCGGACGAGCTCAAAACCGCGGTTGCACCGTCGGCAAGCGGCGCCATCTGCTTTGCGGTGCATACCGCTCAGAAGCAATGGAAGCTTGTATGGGGGGTCAACAGCGGACATCGCGCCGGGCTTTCGCATCGCGGCGCAACTCAGATGGTCAATCAGGGATATTCCTATGTGGATGTGCTGAAGTTCTACTACCGCGGCGCGACGCTCTACGATGAAAACGGCAAAGCAATCGAGTCTACGGCAACCTTTGCCTTCACCTATGAAGACGGCACAGCCCCGCAGCCGACCGCGAGCGTAAAGCCCACAGCGACGCCGACGGCGAGCCCGACGTCCACACCCACCGCAATGCCCTCGTCAACGCCT
>CALFIV010000132.1 GCA_937877295.1 uncultured Clostridia bacterium | reverse complement strand
AAGGCGACGTCGTCATCATCGGCGGCGGCAACGTGGCGATCGACTGCGCGCGCACTGCGCACCGCTTCGGCGCGGAGACCGTCTCCATGTTCTGCCTCGAATCCCGCGAGACGATGCCTGCATCTCCCGAGGAGATCGCAGAGGCCGAGGAAGAGAACGTCAAAATCCAGCCGTCGTGGGGGCCGAAGGAAGTGCTTGTCGACGAAGAAGGCAAGGTGAAGGGAATCGTGCTGAAGCGCTGCGTCTCCACCATCGATCCCGAAACCGGCAGGTTTAGCCCGAAATACGATGAGACGGAGACGATCACTGTCCCCGCCAAGACGATCGTGTTTGCAATCGGTCAGGCGATCGAGTGGGGCAAGCTTTTAGAGGGCACGAACGTCAAGTTCCATCACGGAAACTACCCTGTTGCGGACAAATTCACGTATCAGACCGACGATCCCGCGATCTTTGTGGGCGGCGACGTGTTCACCGGTCCGAAGTTTGTCATCGACGCGATCGGTCAGGGCCATGAGGCCGCCGAATCGCTTGCGCGCTTTGTTTCCAAAAACAACGTCAATCAGACGCTCGGCCGCGACCGCCGCTACTTCAAGGAGCTCGATAAGAACAACATCGCGATCGATTCCTATGATCACGCACAGCGGCAAGTCCCGGCAGTCGACCCGACGATCGACGCCAAGAACGGTTTCCGCGATCCGCGCCTGACGCTCACCGAAGAGCAGGTCAAAATCGAAACCTCCCGCTGCCTCGGCTGCGGCGCGACGATCGTCGACGAAAACAAGTGCATCGGCTGCGGCCTGTGCACCACGCGCTGCGAGTTCGACGCGATCCATCTGCTGCGCGATCATCCGCAGAATTCCGATATGCGCCGCGCAGAGGACAAGGTCGGAGGTTTAGCGACCTATGCGATCCCGCGCGCGGTCAAGATTCTGCTGCACAGCGGCTCGGAGGAAGCGAAGATCATGCGCAAGAAGCGCAAGGAATACAACAAAGCGACCAAGGAATTCCACAAGACGCATCCGCACACCGGAAACAGCGTCAGCGTGGAAGATCTGATGAAGGACTGATATGCACGAAATGGGCATCATCCTGCACCTCGCGAAATCCCTTGAGGAAACGGCAGAGGAGCAGAACATCAAAAAGATCACGCGCGTGAGCTTGGAGGTCGGCGAGGTCTCCGGCATCATGACGGATTACTTCACCGATTGCTGGAACTACTTCCGCAAAAAGCATCCGGTGCTCGAAACCGCAGAGCTGGAGCTTCTCACGATCCCTGCAGTCACATGGTGCGATGCGTGTAAAAGAACCTATCCCACCGTGCAGTACGGACGCACCTGTCCCTACTGCGGCAGCGGCGAGACATGGCTTTTAAAGGGCAACGAGTGCATTATAAAGGAGATTGAGGTTCCCGAATAGAACACGAGCCGTCCGGACAAAATCCGGACGGCTCTTTTATATTTCAAAATCATGTGAAATTTTTTCTTGACAAGCGCGCGGCGAAGTGGTATATTTTCTCTCGTGTTTTTTGTATATGATATATCAACCTTGTGCAAAACAAGGAAACCGAATATGCATCGTGCAGACACGATTGAAGATGAACGTCAGGCGTCCATCCGTAGGGAAAACTCCCCTCGGGCGGGCGTCTCTCTCTTTGTGAAAAGAATGGGGGTATCGCATGAAAAAGTACATTTTTGTCACAGGCGGCGTGGTCTCGGGGCTGGGCAAGGGCATTACGGCCGCTTCGCTCGGCAGGCTTTTAAAGGCGCGCGGGCTGAAGGTTGCGGCGCAGAAGCTTGATCCGTACATCAACGTCGACCCCGGCACGATGAGCCCGTATCAGCACGGCGAGGTCTACGTGACCGAGGACGGCGCGGAGACAGACCTCGATCTCGGACATTACGAGCGCTTCATCGACGAGGATCTGAACCGCTATTCGAACCTCACGACCGGCAAGGTCTATGCAAATGTATTGAGGCGCGAGCGGCAGGGCGGATACTTGGGAAAAACGGTGCAGACGATCCCGCACATCACCGACGAGATCAAGCGCTTCATCTACCGCGTCGGCGAGACCTCGGACGCGGACGTCGTCATCACCGAGGTCGGCGGCACGATCGGCGACATCGAGGGGCAGCCGTTCCTCGAGGCAATCCGGCAGGTCGGACGCGAGGTCGGACGCGACAACGTGCTCTACATTCATGTGACGCTCGTTCCGTACCTTCGCGCAAGCGGAGAGCACAAATCTAAGCCGACGCAGCATTCGGTCAAGGAGCTGCAGGGCTTCGGCATCTTTCCGGACGTCATCGTGCTGCGCTGTGACGAGCCGATCACCGACGACAGCATCTTCGAAAAGATCGCGCATTTTTGCAACGTCGACCGCGACTGCGTCATCGAAAACCTCACGCTTCCCACGCTCTACGAAGCACCGCTGTATCTTGAGCATGCGCATTTTTCCGAAATCGTCTGCAAAAAGCTGCATCTTGGCGCGCCTGCGCCCGATCTTGCGGAGTGGGAGGAGATGGTCGAGCGCGTCAAGCATCCGAAAGGCTCGGTAACGATCGCGCTGGTCGGCAAGTACACGCAGCTGCACGACGCGTATCTCTCGATCGTCGAAGCGCTGCGTCATGCAGGCTACCGGCGCGGCGTTGCGGTGGATATCCGCTGGATCGATTCGGAGACGTTTCAAGCGTCCGATCTCAAGGGCGTCGACGGTGTGCTGATCCCGGGCGGGTTCGGCGACCGCGGCATCGAGGGCATGATTGCGGCGGCCCATTTTGCAAGAACGAACCGTTTGCCGTATTTCGGCATCTGTCTCGGCATGCAGATCCTTTGCATCGAATACGCGCGCTCGGTGCTCGGATGGACGGACGCGAACTCCGGTGAATTCGATCCCGAAAGCCGGCACAAGGTCATCGACTTTATGCCCGGACAGAGCGACGAGGTGGAAAAGGGCGGCACACTGCGTCTCGGAAGCTTCCCTTGCATCGTACAGCCGAACACGACGCTGCACCGCTGCTACGGGCTGGATGCGATCGCGGAGCGTCATCGTCACCGCTATGAGTTTAACAACGCATTCCGACAGCAATTCTGCGACGCCGGCTTCCTCTTTTCCGGGATTTCCCCGGACGGACGTCTGGTGGAAGCCGCAGAGATTACGGACGCGCCGTTTTTCGTAGGCGTGCAGTTCCATCCGGAGTTCAAGAGCAGACCCAACAGACCCCATCCGCTGTTTCTCGGTTTCATCGAGGCGGCGCAAGCATATCATGAAAAGGAAAAAATACTATGAAACGCTATACCAAAGAAGACATCATCCGCATCGTCAACGAAGAAGACGTCGAATTTATCCGTCT
>CALFIV010000131.1 GCA_937877295.1 uncultured Clostridia bacterium | reverse complement strand
GGCGACCACCGAGATCTACACTCTTTCCCTACACGACGCTCTTCCGATCTGGCGCATGAATGAATTGCCTGCGTCATGAATTGCGCCAAGGCGCATGAAAGCGCATCATTACATTTTCATTACAGTTTCGCTATGTTTTTTCGTCCGCAGCATGCTATGGTATTCGTAGGGGGCAGATATCATCCGCCCGCATGAAAGGAGTATGCCATGAACAAACGGTTATTTCTCATTCTGCTTGCTGTGCTGCTTTTGCTCGCGTGCGTTCCTACGCCGGACGAGCCGATCGTGGTCGGCAAGGACAACGAGGCGATGATCGCAAAGGCGCAAGAAACCGACGCCGCGCCCTCCTTCAGATCGGACCTGAAAGCGCAGCTCGGCTGTCCCGATGTGTATGCGGTTTCGCTGACGGATGAAACCAAAAAGGTGCAGATTACAGGCAGCGCAAAGATCGAACTGCCCGACGCGGACAGCATGCCGCTGGCGTACGTTACGGCAGAGCGGTTTTCGCAGGAGACCGTTTCGGCGTTCTTCCATGCGCTGTGCGGCGACGCGCCGATGGTCGATTTTCTGACGGAAACGCCGAAGTCTCTTGTTGCAAAGGAGATCGAGGAAAAGCAGAAAACGCTCGACGCGCTGCTCGAAGAAGGCGGATATGCGGACAGCGACATCTCGAAGCTGCAAACGCAGATCGAGATGGAGAAAGCTGCGTATCGCAACGCGCCGGAAACGGTGGAGCTCGTGCCCAACGACGGCACGCTGAAAACCGTGGAGCTGACCTTTTCGGGCAAGCGCCGCGGTACAGTGGAAACCGTGCAGGCGCAGGGCAATCCGCTTCTCGGCGACAGGCGGCAATTTCTGGCAAGGAACGACGCGCGCTACGAGGACGACGGCGCATATTCCTACGTCGATGCGGACGGCAACACGCAGTCGTTCAACCCGAACAGCGGCTCGCTGCTGATGTATTCGCGGGATCCGCACGGGATGCTCGGTTCGAGCCGGATGGGAACGGCGATTCTGGACGTCACAAGGGAGAGCGAAACCGGCGCAGCGCCGGTGCTGGAGCCGTTTACGATCGGCAAATATGCGAATCCCGAAACGATCCTGCTCTCCGTGTCCCCGAAGAGCGCGCGCGAGCAGGCAGAAGCGCTGCTGAAGTCCTGCGGCGTCACCGATATGGCGGTCGACTCCGTACTGCTCTATACCAGCCGCGACGCGCTGTACTTCCCCGAGAATCAGAAGCTTGCGATCACCCGTGAGCCGGAAATACAGGCGTATGTCGTGCGGTTTTTGCGAAGGCTGAACGGCGTGCCGCTCGAAGGGTATTTCGGCAGCAGTCAGGTGCAGCTGGACGGCGTAGCCGAGGCTGCGGAATGGAGTTATGAAACGCTGGAGATCGCGGTGGACGACGACGGGATCGTCTCGGTGGATTGGGTCGGACCGCTGCAGATCGATGAGATCGTGACGGACCGCGCGGCGCTGCTGCCGTTTTCGGAAATCTGTGCGATCTTTGAGAAGATGCTGCCGATCAAATATACCTCCTACGGAACCGATTGGGACTATCGGATCACGGTCGGCCGCGTGCGGCTGTGCCTGTGGCGCATCCTTGACAAGAATTCCTACACGCGCGGCATTCTTGCGCCGGTATGGTGCTTCTACGGAAGCGTCAACTCAGACGGTATCGCGCTCGATCGGGACGTGCCGCTTCTCATCGTCAACGCAATCGACGGAACGGTCATCGACCCGTATCAGGGGTATTGAGCAAGTGCGTTCCCCCTCCTGCTGTGGGACGATGACGGTTTTACATCTCTCTTACAACTCTGTGATGACTCTGTTACAACTCCTGTTCTATACTGAAGGTGAGATTACGAAAGGAGCTTTTCGAATATGAAAAAGCATTTTTTAGTCACACTGGTTCTGTGCTTGCTGCTCGTCGCCTGCGTACCGACGCCGGACGAGGAAGCGGTTTCAAACCGTTTGGACGGAACGCTGGAACAGGCGGTAACCGAAAGTCCCCTCGAGCCCTATCATTATGACGCGCCGGCGCGTTGGGACGAAACCGTGAAGATTCGTAAGCAGGAGATTCGCTTTGCGGCAGATGTCGAGGTGCCGACGGCGGAGCTGTTCCCGGTCGAGACGGTCCGGCAGCACAAGGTCACGGCGGAGGACGTGAAGACCGTGCTGTCCTCCCACTACCAGGGCACGCCCTACAACCCCTATTCCAGCCAGGACACCGGCAAGCGGGGCATGTACCGCTCCATCGGCATCAACCGCACGGGCGTGACCTCCATCTGCCAGATCCGAAGCGACGTGC
>CALFIV010000130.1 GCA_937877295.1 uncultured Clostridia bacterium | reverse complement strand
CTTGAACCGTTCTATTTTACTCCAAACACAAGACCCGATACAAGAGGGCTTTTTGAATTTGTTTCTTTTCCTGCACGGTTTCGGCAAAAAAACTGCCGCCATCGTACCGCAGCACGCCGATCTCATAGAGCGGCAGCAGCGCCGTGCGTTCCCGCGCCTCCAGAGAATCCGGATCGACGCCCGTTTTGAGCCGCGGCAGCAGTCTGCGATACACGTCGCGAATCTCCGCTTCGGACACCTTGGGCAAAGTGGAAAGCACAGACGCCTCGGGCAGCTCCCGCCCGTACCGGATCGCGCGGATGCATGCCGAAATCGCGGTCTCCGCCGCGTCGTCGATCGGCGCGCGCAGCGCCTCGGTGCGGATCGAAATCTCCGGTCTGCCCTGATAGCTTGAAAGCTCAAGCGTGACCAGCGCCTGCGCACGTGGCATGGTGCTCCATTGCGCGTACCGGCCGCCCATGCCGAACGCCACGAGACGAATCCCCGTGCGCGTATCCGAAAGTCTTGCGAACAGATGCGCGCCGTCGCGTCCCACGATGCGCACGCCCGAAAGATTTCCCTCGATGAAGAACAGCGGCGTGCGGTTTTCTTCGCCGAACGGCGACAGCAGCGCAAGCTCTCTTGTGAACGCAAGCGTGACGTCGGACAGCGCCAGACGGTCCTCATACGTCAGCGGCTCAACCGGCAGGCCCTGTGGGAACGCCTCCGAAAGATCCGTTTCAAGCGCCGCTTTCAACGCCGCAAACCGGTCCGTTTCCATGGCGGCGCCGGCAGCCAGCCGATGCCCGCCGAACCGGGTAAAGAACGTCTGATGCCGCGAAAGCAGCGCAAACAGATCGACGGCAGGCACGCTCCTGCCCGAACCGACCAGCTGCCCGTTGACCTCCGAAAAAAGCAGAACCGGGCAACGGTGCTTCTCCAGCAGACGCGACGCTACGATGCCGATCACGCCGGTGTTCCAATCCTTGCCGCACAGCACGAGAATGCGCGGATCGCTCTCGTTGACCTGCGCTTCCGCTTCGGCGAAAATGCGCTGTTCCTCCGCGCGGCGGCGGATATTTTCGGATTCAAGCTCCGCCGCGACCGTCCTGCGTTCCGAATCGTCCTCCGAAAGCAGCAGACGCACCGCCCGCGTTGCGTCGCCCATGCGTCCCGCCGCATTGATGCGCGGCGCAAGGATGAACAAAAGCGTGCTCTCCCCCGTAACCTCCGTGATGCCGGCGGCGTCGAGCAGCGCCGCAAGCCCGGGCTGCTGTGCGATCATCGGCAGTCCCCTGCGCACGATCGTACGGTTCAACAGCTTCAGCGGCACAAGGTCCGCCATTGTCGCAAGCGCGGCGATCGGCAAAAAGCGTTCGATCGCCTGTCCCAGAGCGTTTGCCGTGAGCATTGCCACCGTCGCGCCGCAAAGACAGTTCAGCGCAGCGTCTTGCTCGGTACGCGCGGCGCAAACGACCGCACACGCATTCGGCAGCGTTGCATGGCAGCGATGATGGTCGGTCACCACCGTATCGATTCCCAGCGACGCTGCATAGTCGATCTCCGCGTGCGCCGAAATACCGTTGTCAACCGTGACGATCAGCCGTACGCCGTCGGCTTTCATGGCGTCGACCGCCGAATTGTGCAGACCGTACCCCTCGCCCTGCCGCTGCGGCAGCAGATAGGTGACGTTGTCGGTCAAACGCCGCAGCGCGTCATAGAGGATCGCCGTAGCGCACACGCCGTCGGTGTCGTAATCACCGTAGATGCAGATGCGTTCCTTGCGTTCGACCGCCGTCCGGATACGCGCGACGGCACGGTCCATGTCCTTCAGCGCAAACGGATCGGGCAACGGCTGCGTTTCCGGATGCAGATATGCCGAAATCGAAGCGTCGTCTTTAAGACCTCGCCGCGCCAGCATAGCGGCGAAGGGTTTGGAGAACCCGAAGCGGGCTCGGATCGATTCGATAACGGCGTCCGGTACGGCAGGCGCTGTGTTGCGTTGAAACTCCATTTGGCTCAAAAAATCCTTCTACGATTTACATGGGATAGCCGAATCCGCCTCATCCACCGCAAGCGGTCTCCCTTCCCCTCTCACGGGAAGGCACCGTCTCGCAATATTTGGCTTCCCCTTTGAGGGGAATCTGTCACCGTCAGGCGGCTGATGAGGTGTCATGTCAATCCCTGCAGCTTTCACGAAAAGCCATAAAAAGGGCCGCGGCAAATAAACCGCAGCCCGTACATTCTCTTACAGTGCGATCGACGCCGTGTCGCGGGCAATCGCCAGTTCTTCGTTGGTCGGCAGAACCATCACGGTCACCTTCGAATCGGGCTTCGTCAGCACAATCTCCTGACCGCGCGGTGCGGTCTTGTTGAGATCGAAGTCGAAGTCGATGCCGAGGTAATCCATGTGACGCATGATCAGCTCGCGCGTTGCCGCATCGTTTTCGCCGACGCCCGCCGTGAAGACGATGCAGTCCACGCCGTCCATTTCGGCCGCATAACCGCCGACGAGACGCTTGACGCTCTGTGCGAACATGTCCAGAGCAAGCGCTGCGCGCTCGTTGCCCTCGTTACGGGCGGACCAAAGATCGCGGAAATCGCTGGACACACCGGAAACGCCGAGCATACCGCTCTTCTTGTTCATCATGGTGTCGATCTCTTTCGGCGTCGCGTTCATGCGGTTGACGAGGAACGGAACGATTGCCGGATCGATGCTGCCGCAGCGCGTGCCCATCGGAAGACCTTCGAGCGGCGTGAGGCCCATCGAAGTGTTGACGCACTTGCCGCCCTTCGAGCAGCTGACGGAAGAGCCGTTGCCGAGGTGGCATGTAATGACGCGCACGTCCGGATCGTTTTCTCTGCCGAGGCGCTTGCGCGCTTCGCCGGTGACGAACATGTGTGATGTGCCGTGGAAGCCGTAGCGGCGGACCTGATACTGCTCATAAACCTCATACGGCAGCGCATAGAGGAAGTTCTTCGGCTCCATGCTCATGCCCCATGCGGTATCGAATACCGCGACCATCGGCGTATCCGGCATGACGGCGCGGCACGCGTTGATGCCCATCAGGTTTGCGGGATTGTGCAGCGGCGCAAGCGGCGTGCACTCCTCGATCATCGCAATGACCTCGTCGTCGATCAGCACGGACTTGGTGAACTTCGTGCCGCCGTGGACGACGCGGTGACCCACCGCTACAATGGATTTCATGTCGGCAATGACGCCGATCTTCGGGTCGACGAGCACGTCAAGAACCATTGCAATCGCTTCTTTATGCGTCGGCATTGCCGCGTTCTTCTCGAGCTTTTCGCCGTTGGTCGGCTTATAGGTGAGCTTGCCGTCGATGCCGATGCGTTCGCAAAGACCCTTTGCGAGCACTGCCTCGGTGTCGATGTCAATGAGCTGATACTTCAGCGAAGAGCTGCCTGCGTTGATGACAAGAATCGATTTCATAAAAGCTTCCTTTCGTTACATGTTCTGTGCCTGCACCGCCGTGATCGCGACCACGGAAACGATGTCTTCGATGCTGCAGCCGCGGCTCAGGTCGTTGATCGGCGCTGCGAAGCCCTGGCAGATCGGGCCGACGGCCTCTGCGCCTGCAAGACGCTGGACCAGCTTATATCCGATGTTGCCGGCCTGCAGGTCCGGGAAAACGAGCACGTTTGCCTTGCCGGCAACGGGGCTGCCCGGGCTCTTGAGCTGACCGACGGATTCCACCAGTGCGGCGTCCGCCTGCAGTTCGCCGTCCACCATCAGTTCGGGCGC
>CALFIV010000129.1 GCA_937877295.1 uncultured Clostridia bacterium | reverse complement strand
AATCGTGGCGCACAGCGAAGCGGCGCGCGACGCGGTGCAAATCGTTCTTCCGTCGTTTTCGCACGTCAACCCGTGCTGGCAGGCATACTATGCGGGTACACAACCGCTTCCGATGCCGGACGTGTGCGAGGTGCGTCCGTTCCGAACAGAGGACATTCCGTTCCTGCTGGAGCACTACGATGTGGTGTCTTCACCGGCCTACTTTGAGGAGCGCATCGCGGAAAACGAGCTGTTTGCGGGCTATCGCGACGGAGAGCTCTGCGCGTTCATCGGCTTCCACGACGACGGCAGCGGCGGCATGCTTGAGGTTTTGCCGAAGTTCCGCCGGCTCGGGATCGGCTCGGCGCTTGAGATCTTTTTGAACAACGAAGCGCTGCGCCGCGGCTGGACGCCGTACGGACAGATCTTTGTCGGCAACGAAGCGTCGCGCAAGCTCCAGCAGAGTCTCGGCATGGTCGTGTCGGACGGCGAGATCTACTGGATGCATGAGGAACGGGAATAGGATTTTTCATGACCGCAGGTCGTTTTATGCACCGTAAGGTGCGATTCACACCGCGGGCAATTCATGACGAAGTCTATTTATTTGAATGAATTTCGCCTGACGGCGAATGAATTGTCCGATCGGACATGAATTTCCCTGCGGGGATGAGTTGCCTAACGGCAAAATTGACGCCAAAGGCGTCGTGAAACAGATATATTGGAAACAAAAACCATTTGGAGGCAAATATGAAGGTCAAGAACATTTTGGGCGAACGGTTCAAGGAACGCGCGTTTGATATTGAGAGTCAGAACCTGATGACGCGCGGCGGTTATATGAAGCAGGTCGGCAACGGCATCTACTCGCTGTTCACGCCGGCAAAGCGCATTCAGAACAAAATCGAGCAAATCCTGCGGGAAGAAATGGATGCGATCGACGGGCAGGAGGTCCTGTTCCCGGTCGTCATGCCGGCCACGCTGTGGCAGAGCTCGGGCCGGTTCGAGTCTATCGGCAAGGAGCTTCTGCGGTTCAAGGACCGCGGCGGTGCGGATATGGTGCTCGGCATGACGCACGAGGAAGCGGCGGTGCAGATGG
>CALFIV010000128.1 GCA_937877295.1 uncultured Clostridia bacterium | reverse complement strand
CGGCTTTTCGGATATTGCTCGCCGTGCGGAACGCCGCAAGATGGGTGCACATCAGGGCTGCAAAATAGACCGCAATGCCCGCTACCGAGAAGATAAACGCCATCCAGCCATAGCGGGAGATACCGGCTGCCTCCGTCCAGTTCGGCGCGACGGCAATCAAATCCCGCGCAACCAGCCAGATACAGATGTACGGCAGCATTCCTAAGACCATAGCGACCGCGGACAGCCCCAGCCCCAAATACGTCAGTCCTTTATAATTCCCTGCGTAGTTCAGCAGGACAGCTATTTCATTTCGTTTCTTTTCCTTCATACAAACTCCTTCCGCAGCCGCAGCCCATCATCATGGTTTTCCTTTGCCGAAAAAGTCTGATTCACGTAAAAAGATAGGCCGATTGCAACGAGTTAGCAGCCGCTAACTCATGTTAACACACTTTCCCGCTTTCGTCAATGATCGGAAAATGATCCTGCACTCCTTTTATGGGACAGCAAGAAGTTTTATCACCCATTTTGCGTCTGTTCCGTACGCTTTTCCGGTATGATTCATCACGTCGTCCTCGACGGTATCGCTGAATGAGGTGCGCCGCGTTTGCGCAAGCTTCTTGAGGCGTTCGATGCGGCGCGCAACGGTTGTGACGATTGTCTCGATCCGCTTCTTAATAATCCCTTGCTTTTTGGGGCATGCAAGACTTCCGTGATCAAATTCTTCACGTCTGAAAGGCGTCAATCAAACGGAATGACTCCGCCGCAAAAAAGCATCCGCGCCCGCGCCGAGGAGCTCGTGATCCGGGAAGTGGTTTATGTCGAATAGCTGTAAAGCCCGAAGCGTACATGTGCTTCTGGCTTAATTCGATAAGACAAAAACGGGGATGACTTTGAAGGGTTCTTTTGCATGATACTGATAACAGAATTGTTATAAAAGCATCGTTCTTTTGGCATTTGCAAATATCGTATAATTTGATATAATGAATAAAATTCCGCGGTTCTGTAATCCGTGTAAGGAGGCTTTCGATGCACACCACATATGTATGCGGTCACCGCAATCCCGA
Organism: uncultured Clostridia bacterium; assembly: GCA_937877295.1. The sequence goes on along the minus strand of CALFIV010000128.1, from coordinate 3,029 downwards.
TACCGATTCCATCGTATCCGCCATGGCATACGCCCGGCTGATGAACGCCCTCGGCGACAACGATTACGTGGCGGCGCGTCTCGGTCATCTGAACGATGAAAGCGCATTCCTGCTGCAAAAATTTCACTTTGAGTCCCCGCAGTTTCTGCACACGGTCCGCACGCAGGTGCGGGATATCGACTTTGACCGTCCTCCGCTGCTCGGGACGCGCGTTCCGGTCAGCTACGCGTGGGAAGTGCTTCAGAGCAAGACCGACAACCATGCTGCGCCGATCATCCGCGAGGACGGCTCGCTGTACGGGATCATCACCGCAAGCAGCATCGCCAACAGCGATATGGAGTCCATTCAGCGTCCGTACATTGAAAATGTCCCCATCTTTAACCTGCTTTCCGCACTCGAAGGGCGGATTCTGAACGAGAACGACGACGCGTTTGACGCGCTCAGCGGCGACGTCGTGCTTGCCATGCCGATGTCCGGCGAACCGCTGCGCGGCGTGAAGCAAGGCTCGATCGTCCTGTGCGGACACCAGCCGGACGTCGTGGAAAAGGCGCTGGAGCTGAAGGCGAGCTGCATCATCCTTTGCCAGAGCGATCTCGGCGAAACGTATCGCGGTCTGACCTCCGATACCTGTGTGATTGCGACGCCGTGCGACGCGTACCGCGCTGCGCGGCTGCTCTATCAATCGATTCCCGTCAGCCGTCTGGCGCAGACGAAGGATCTTGTCTGCTTCCATCTGGATGATTTCATCGACGACGTACGCGAGACGATCCTGCAAAGCCGCTACCGCTCCTACCCCGTCCTTGACGAGAACGACAAGGTGGTCGGCACACTGAGCCGGTATCACTTGCTGCGCCCGAAGCGCAAGCGCGTCGTGCTGGTCGACCACAACGAGGTCGGGCAGTCTGTCCCCGGGCTCGATCAGGCGGAGATCGTCGGCATCATTGACCATCACCGTCTTGCCGACGTGCAGACCGGATATCCCACCTATATGCGCAACGAGCCGGTCGGCTCGACGACGACCATCGTCGCCACAATGTTTCAGGAGCACGGCCTGACGCCGGGCGAAGCGCTTGCGGGACTGATGGCAGCGGCGATCATCTCCGACACCGTCATGTTCAAGTCCCCGACCGCGACGCCGCGAGATCGCCGCATTGCGGAACGCCTTGCGCGGATCGCCGGGATCGATCTCGAAGAGCTCGGCAAGGAGGTCTTCTCTGCGGGGCAGAGCGCCGGAAAATCCGCGCATACGCTGCTCATGACCGATTTCAAGGAATTCCATCTTGCAGATCACAAGCTCGGCATCAGCCAGATCACCACGATGGATGCTGCGCCGCTGCTGGATCGGAAAGCAGAGTTTCTGGAAGAAATGCAGAAGCTGGAGGCCGACAAAGGCTATGATATGTTGCTGCTGATGATCACGGACGTTCTCCGGGAAGGCACAGAGCTGCTGTTCCTCGGCGACGCGGAGATTTTGAAGCAGGCGTTTGCGGTCCGCGACGTCCACGATCAGCATGTATTCCTGGAAGGCGTTGTCTCGCGCAAGAAGCAGATCGTGCCGGCGCTTGCGATCCTTTGGGGTTGATGCTTGTATGCGGCTGCAGCTTGAAAAACTGAACAACACGCGCGACCTTGGCGGAATGCCGGCGCGCGATGGGCGGCGCATCCGAAACGGGCTTCTGTATCGCAGCGGACATCTGTACGGCGCAAGCCCGAAGGATCTTGCCGTATTGCGGGAGCGGGTCGGACTGGTGGTGGACTTTCGTTCAATCAGCGAGCGGTCGGAGAAGCCGGACCCCGATTTCGGACAAGGGTATATGCATCTGCCGGTCTTCGACATTCCCGCCGCGAGCGTCGAGCGGGACGAAGCTTCCAACGAGGCGTCGTTCCATACGGTTGCGCGCGATCCGCAGGGAGCGAGGGAATATATGGCGCACACCTATCGGAGCTTTGTTCGCGACGGCTTTGCCCGCGCGCAGTACGCAAAATTCCTGCGCTCTTTGATTGAGCCGCACGAAAAGGCGGTGCTGTGGCACTGCACGGCGGGCAAGGATCGGGCGGGATTTGCCGCGGTTCTCGTGCAGGAGCTGTTGGGCGTCGAGCGCGATGCGATCCGTGCGGATTACCTTGCCACCAACGAATATCTTGCGGAGGAGTGCCGGTTTCTGGTCTCATTTCTGGGTGAAAAATTCGGCGGACTGACGCCGGAAATCGAGCAGGCGCTGAACCTGCTGTTCGCCGCAAAGGATGATTTTTTGGACGCGGCGTATGAAGCGGCCGCGCAGGACTACGGCGATATGGAGCATTATATCGCCGACGGGCTCGGCATTACCGCCCGGGAACGGGAAACGCTGCGCGCACTGTATTTGAAATAACTGCAAAGAGGTAGCATTATGATCGGAACACTTGTAAACACGGGCATCGTGCTGGTCGGCGGCATCTGCGGGCTTTTCTTCGGAAAGCTTTTAAAACCGCGGTTTCAGGAGACGCTGACCATGGCATGCGGCGTCAGCACGATCTTCCTGAGCATCGCCGGCGCAATCCGCTACATGATCCCGCTGGATGAAAGCAGTCTTTCGGGCGGCGGGTCAATGCTGATCATCGCCTGTCTGGCAGTCGGCGGACTCATCGGCGAGCTGATCAACATCGAGCACGGCTTCGAGGTGTTCGGCGAATGGCTCAAGAAGAAGACCGGCAGCGCAAAGGATCAGAACTTTGTCAACGGGTTTCTGACCGCGTCGCTCACGACCTGCGTCGGCGCCATGACGATCGTCGGCGCGCTGCAGGACGGCATCAGCGGCGACTGGTCCATTTTGGGCATGAAGAGCATTCTGGACCTTGTGATGGTGATGGTGCTGACCAGCTCTCTGGGCAAGGGCTGCATCTTCTCCGTGATCCCGATCATCGTGATCGAGGGCGGCCTGACCCTGCTTGCGCAATGGATCAAGCCGATCATGACGGATCTTGCCATGAGCTATCTTTCGATGGTCGGCTCGGTGCTGATCTTCTGCATCGGCGTCAACCTCGTGTGG